>RFIZ01000266.1 GCA_003695105.1 Fidelibacterota bacterium | reverse complement strand
TTTCCGATCTGGTGACCGGCGGAGTCCGCCTGGCGCGGGAAGTATGTCCGGCCGGAAAATTTGTGGCCGGGTCCGTGGGTCCTACCGGAGAGATTCCGGCCCCCTACGGTTCCCTGGATCTGAAAACAGGCGTGGATCTGTTTGCCGAACCCATCCGAATCCTGGCCCGGGAAGGTGTGGATCTGATCCTGATCGAAACCATGATGTCCCTGGAAGAAGCCGAGATGGCGGTCCGGGCCGCCCGGGAAGTGTGCTCCCTGCCTGTCTGTATGTCCATGACCTTCGAAGTGCGGGAGGGACGGGTGCACTCGGCCTACGGAGTGACTCCGGAGCAATGGGTGCAGGCGGCGATGGACTGGCAGGTAGCAGGGGTGGGCGCCAATTGCGGCCAGGGCTTTGCCGAAATGGTGACGGTCCTGAAAGCCTTCCCGGCCGGTGTTCCGGTGTTCGCCCAGGCCAATGCCGGTCTCCCGGTTCAGCAAGGAACCCGCTGGGTCTATCCCGACAAGCCGGACACCGCGAAAAAATGGGTGGAGAAATTGATCGCTCTGAACCCGGCACTGATCGGGGGATGCTGCGGCACCCGCCCGGAACATATACGTCTTATCCGGACGCTGGTTGATGCCGGGGACTATGACTCATGAGTACACCCGGAGGACCCTTTTCCCGGCAACGGAATCGGGAAAAGGGAAAAAAAGGGTGACAATCAAATTCAAGTGACAGTAATTTTTCATTTGATGAATACCAAGGGGGAAGCGACTTGAAAACGGACACAAGGGTAGATGTATGAATTCAAACCGGCTATGATCATTTTCTTCACACCTTCCAATTTTACCCCGTCCATCAACCAATTATCCATGGAATGAGTTGCATGAAACACATCCGTATTTCTTCCTGTTTTTTCCTTGTTTTCTTGTTGTCCGGACTCCAGGCTGGAGTCACGGGAAAAATCGCCGGATCCGTCACTGATGCCCAGACCGGCGAACCTCTCATCGGCGCTAACGTGCAGGTGATGGGGCTGTATCTGGGAGCCGCAACGGATCCGGACGGTCGTTATACCATCCTCTCCGTGCCTCCGGGCACCTATGACCTGATGGTGACCATGATCGGCTACAAGGATACCAAGATCACCGATGTGCGGGTGGAGATCGATTTGACCACCCAGATCGATGTCCGGATGGAAGTGGAGGTTCTGGAAGGGGAATCGGTGACCGTGGTAGCCCAGAAAAGTGTGGTGAAGGTGGATGTGGCCGCCAGCCAGACCAGCGTCACCAGCGACGACATCCGGGAATTACCGTTCACCACCCTGGAAAGTGTCATCGGACTGAAAGCAGGCGTCTCCAGCAGTCTGTCCATCCGGGGAGGCGGCGCCGATCAGACCATGTTCATGCTGGACGGGATGGTCCTGCGGGACGAACGAAACAATCAGCCCATCACCGGCATTCCCCTCAGCGCCGTCAAGGAAGTGTCCCTGCAAACCGGAGGGTTCAACGCAGAGTATCACAATGTCCGTTCCGGTGTGGTCAACGTGGTGGCCAAAGAGGGCGATCCGGACCATTACAGTGCGACGGTTTCCTATAAAGTGTCACCGCCGGCACCGAAGCATTTTGGCAAGAGCGTCTATGATCCCACATCCTACTGGTTGCTGCCCTACCTGGATGATTCGGTGGCCTGGACGGGAACGGAGAACGGGTACTGGGATCCTTTTACCTCCCGGCAATATCCCCAATTCGACGGTTGGATTGCCATTTCGGAAGCTACCCTGTCGGATGACGATCCCACCAATGATTTGACTCCGTCCGCGGCCAAACGGTTATTCGAATGGCAACATCGGAAGGACGGAAATATCAAACAGCCGGACGTGAACGTGGATCTGGGTTTCGGCGGACCCGTGCCGATCGTCAGTGAAAGCCTGGGAAATCTCCGGTTTTATTACAGCTTCCGTAACGACCAGTCCATGTACCTGATCCCCTTGAACACGGACGGAGTGACTTCTTTCAGTCACATGTTGAAATTGACTTCGGATCTGTCGAAGAAAACCAAATTGTCTCTGACGTCTTTATGGGGCAGCATGGAAGCCACGGCGCTTTCCCGTACAGGGGGGACGTCGTTCATTTCGTCCACCTACGGGATCGCGAATCTGGTGGACCGCACCGGCTTCACCATTCCCTGGCGGATCTTCACCAACGATTACTGGTCTGAAACCCGTCGCCATCAACTGTCTTCCGCCCTGAATCTTTCTCATGTCATCGATAACAAATCCTTCTATGAATTTCAGGTGAAATTCCTGCAACGTTCATATGAAACCGGGCCCGGTCGGTATCGGGATTTGGAGAAAAAATACGAAATCTTTCCGGGGTATTATGTAGATGAACAACCCTTTGGATTTTTTGAGGGATTTGCTTCCAGTGTCGACGGTGGTATTACCCTGGGAGGTCCCATTTCCACTTCCCGGGATTCGAGCCGGATTCGGACCGTGGCCATGAAATTTGCCTATACCAATCAAATCAGTGATCGGAACCAGCTGAAAACGGGCCTGGACATCAATTATGATGATTTACGCCTGGACTTTGGCGCCATCAATAAAGTACTGCCGGAAGGGAATCGCTGGACCCGGTTCAATCGCTATCCCTGGCGGCTTACGACCTTCATTCAGGACAAATTCGAATCGCGGGGCCTGGTAGCCATCATGGGTCTGAACTGGGATTATTCCAATCCCAACGGCAAATGGTTCAAGGCCGACCCCTATGACAAGACGTTCAATACGTTGAGTGATGACGAACTCTGGACCTCAGATTACGTGGTGGATGCCAAGCCGGTGGTGACCGTGAGTCCCCGCCTGGCCATTTCTCATCCCATCACCGAGTCATCGAAATTGTATTTCAATTACGGTCATTATTACCAGATGCCCACTTCGGAAGTTCTCTACCGGATCCAGCGGAACAGCACCGGGGCCATTTCTTATTTAGGCGATCCCAGTCTCCCCCTGGCCAAAACCGTGTCGTATGAGCTGGGCTTCGACCAGGCCCTGAGTGAAATGTACCTCATGCACGTGAGCGCCTATTACAAGGATGTCACCGATCAACAGGACTGGACCCGGTACATTTCCGCCGACGGAAAGGTGAATTATTACCAGATCACGCACAATAATTACCAGGATATCCGGGGGCTGGAAATCGAGTTGAGCAAAATCCGCGGCGACTGGTTTACGGGTATGGTGAATTATGAATACCGGGTGACCAGCAGCGGTTATTTCGGCATTGATCAATACTTCGAAAACCCGGCGGAACAAAAAGATTTTCTCCGCAACAACCCGTATCAGTCCAAGCCTTTGCCCACTCCCCGCATGAAAGGCTACCTGGACTTTTTCACTCCGCCCAATTTTGGACCGGAGATTCTGGGACAACGCCTGCTGGGCGACTGGCACCTGAATTTTATCGGTCGCTGGACGGCCGGATCCTGGTTCACCTACAATCCCAACAATGTGCGGGGCATTCAGTACAACGTCCGGTGGAAGGATTACAAAAATCTGGATCTCAAAGTGTCGAAAGTGTTCCTGTTCGGGTCTGTCAGTGCTACGGTTTTCATGGATGTCTTCAATGTGTTGAATTTGAAGACCTTCTCCGGCAATTCCTTCTCAGACAGTTACGATTTTGATTATTACATGCAATCCTTGCATTTGCCACGGCATATCGGCGATAAACTGGGCTACGGGAATATTCCGGGTAACGACCAGCCGGGAGATGTGCGCAAGGAAGGCGTGGATTTTGTCCCCATCGTTTCGATCCGATCCCTGGATAATGTATCCAATCCCTATGAACGACCCCTCTATTACGAGCAAACCACGGAGGCTTATTACCAGTGGGTCGACGGGGAATGGGTGAGCGCCGATCAGGATTTCGTCGATCAGGTTCTGAAAGATAAAGCCTACATCGACATGCCAAATCAAACCTACTTCACCTTCCTGGATCCGCGGGACATTTTCTTTGGCATTAATTTCAGCATCAATTTCTAAGGAGTAGAATGAAACTCATTCATCGACATCGATCTTCCCTGATTCTTCTGATTTTGATGATGACCTGGAGCTGGCTCCAGGCTGATGAAACCAAATGGATTGCCGTAGGGCAGCTGCACGACTGGTTTTCCAACGGCGGTTCCGAGATCGAGGTGGGTCGCCGGCACCTGATCCCGGATCAACAGGATGGTCTCCAGTGGCCGGCCCAGTTCCGTTACCAGGATGTGAAAGCGGCCAAGGCTCTCTGGATCGGAGCCACCAATTATCCGGATCCCATCAGCGGCCAGACCTACACGGCCAAAGTCGTCCATGTAGGTCCGCGTGTCCTGAATGAACTGTCAGAATTCATGCCCCAGGATTTTCGGCTATTGGCCCGCTATGATCATCCCCTGGTCTACGTGGACGGTCTCCCGGCTTCAGACATGGATTACCTCGATCTGGTGGACGAAGTGAATCCGGATCTGCCGGCCGATCGGGTCCTGGTCAATACGGTCAATACCAGTCTGGGTATTACCATGACCCGCAAGATTTATGCCTACAGCCGGCCCGGTTTCGATAATTTCTACATTTATGTTTACACTTTCAAGAACACGGGCATCTATGATCTGGATGGCAACACCCACTCCCTGACTCTGGACGGGGTCACTTTCTTCTGGCAGGAGCGGTACGCCATGACGAAGGAAGCCTGTGCTTACGGGTATTACTGGATGCCGCAGAATGCCACCTGGGGCCGGAACACCATGAATGACGTGATCGGGGAAAACGGTCAGTTCGGACCCGGGTTTACCGATCCCTACCGGGCCACGATCTCCTGGCACGGCCGCCATTCCGGCTGGTCCGGGCCCGGTGACAATATCGGTGCGCCCTACTGGTCCAAAGACGGGCACCTGGGAGCCTCCCAGTTCGCCGGGGTCATGACCATCCATGTGGATACCAGTCCCCAGGATCAAAGCGATGATCCCTACCAACCCACCTCGACACCCTACCCGGATTCTGACGGTCCCTATAATTCCGGCAATGACCATTTCGACGCCGTGAAGATGGCCGAGGAATATGCCCTCATGACCTCCGGTCACCCGGCCCTGAGTCATGCGGAAGAAGTGGGCGACGGCAATGCGGATCAATTCGGTGCCACGGGAGGGGGATACAGCCAGGGACGGGGATACGGACCCTACACCATGGCTCCCGGTGACAGTATTGTGATCGTGACCGTGGAAGCCGTGGCGGGCCTGTCCCGCAAGATGCATTACATCGTTGGAGCTGACTGGTTGTCCGGAGCTATTACCAACCAGGCCAAAGATGATCTGGTGATGACCGGTATCGATTCCTTGTTCCAGGCCTACCAGCGGGCTCAGGAAATCTACGATAACCAGTTCCAGATTGTGCATGAACCTCCGCCGCCGGATCAATTTACGGTAACCTCCGGGGGGGACCGAATCATCCTGGAATGGTCCAATTCCGCCGAAAGCTGGCCCCATTTTGCCGGTTACCGCCTCTACCGGGCGATTTCCGTCCCGGATACGGCCTATGAATTGCTGGCGGAGCTGGGACCCGGCGAAACCCGCTATGAAGACCGCACGGCTGTCCGGGGCTTCGATTATTACTATTACGTGACAACGATTGATGACGGTTCCACCAATGATCTCCATCCCGGTCAGCCGCTGGAAAGCAGTCTCTTCTATACCCGTACCAATGAGCCGGCCTATTTACGTCGCCCTCCGGGCACCCGTATGGATCAGATTCGGGTCGTTCCCAACCCGTTCAACATCCGGGCCCGGGATCAGCAATACGGTACCGATGACGGCAAAGATCGTATCATGTTCCTGAATATACCGCCGGTATGCACCATCCGGATCTTTACCGAACGGGGAGATCTGGTAGAGACGATCGAACATACAGACGGCAGCGGCGACGAGGTGTGGAATTCCATTACCTCCTATCGTCAGGTCGTCGTGAGCGGGCTGTACATTGCCCATTTTGAAACCCCGGAAGGGGATAGTCACATCGAAAAATTTATCATAATCAGGTAGCGAGTGGTATCCATGAAAAAATTCTTCCTCTTGTGTTTTGGCATGATCCTGTTGCTCCTCCTGGGAGTATCCTGCGGGGATTACCAGGATGAAACCTACACCATCTCGGCTCTGGACGCCGCGGCGTGCGGTGTGTATGAGGTGGATTCTCTGGCGATTTCCCTCCGGCCGGCCGCCCTGCCGGACACGGTGGTGACCTTTGCCGATCGTGTGGCCTTTCTGACCGAGGCCGGAATCGTCTTTGGCGTAGATTCCGATTCCCTCTGGTCGGTTCGGTTTCCCACCGATTCCCTGTACATGGTGTTTCAGGTGGTCAACTCCGGTGACAAAGTGATTTACACGGACCACAATGTCAACTTTTCCCTTTCGGATGGCGATACGACGATATCACCGGCCGAGGAAGCGATTGAACTGTCCACCGTCGCCGCCTGTCCCTACATTTTCAGCCGCCGGGTCTATCACCTGGGGGCCGGATCCTATCTCATTTGCCTGTCCAGTGAAGATCCGGTCAACTTTAAAATGGTCGTTTTGAATAAGGAATAGAACCATGAAACGAATTTTCCTCTTGTTCAGCTTTTTGTTGTTCTTCCTGACAGCGGCTGCGGCCAAGGATAAAAAGATTGCCCAGACCGGATTTCAGTTTCTGAGTGTTACCTCCGATGCCCGCGCTTCCGGTATGGGGGAAGCCATGACCACCGTTCAGGACCATTCCACTGCTCTCTTTTTCAATCCGGCCGGGATGGCCCGGAGTCAGAATTTCCTGGAAGTCAATTTCAGCCAAAATACCTGGATTGCCGGTATCCTCCATAATTCGGTCAGCCTCTCTTTCGCCCCGATGGATGGCCGGTATGGTGTCCTGGGCTTTTCCATGCAAAGTGTCGATTACGGTGAGGTCCAGGGAACCATGGTATGGCCCAACGATCAGGGTTTCATTGATACGGAAGTGTTTCATCCGACGGCATTCTGCATCGGCGTGGGCTACGCCCGGGCGTTGTCGGATCGCTTCTCCGTCGGCGGACACATCAAGTCCGCCTACCAGTATCTGGGAAAAAGTGTTGTCCCGGAAACGGATACCACGTTTACCGTGGACAAAAATACCCTGTCCACCCTGGCCTACGATTTTGGTACGATTTACGAAACGGGATGGAAGGAATTTGCCTTTGGCATGTCCGTCCGGAATTTTTCCCAGGAAATCAAATACCAGTCGGAAGGATTTCAGCTCCCGCTTACCTTCCGGATTGGTGCTTCGATCAATCTGCTGGATTTCGACCCTTTGCATTTTTTGGCGTTGCCCGGAACGAAAGATCCGCGCCTGCTCCTGTCCGTCGATGCCATCCATCCCCGCTCCTATGCGGAACGCATGAATATCGGTCTGGAATACAATCTGTTTGATCTGCTTTACTTGCGGTACGGCTTTTTGGTCAATTATGATGAACGCAGTTCGACCGTGGGATTCGGGCTGTCGAAATCGTTGGGAAAACATTTTCTCAGCATCGATTACGCCTATACTCCCTTCGGAATCTTCGATTCGGTTCAAAAATTTTCCATTCAGATCGCGATATAAGGAATGGAGACCCATCGCATGAAAACGAAACTCTTGTTCACGGTTTTGGGCTTAACCGGAATCCTTCTCTGGCAGTGTTCGGAACCCAACTATCCAGATAATATTTACGATCCCAACGAACAGGGCCTGCCGGATCCGGTGATCACGTCCGTTTCACCGGCAGACAGTGCCTTTTCCGGTATCGGGATCATCACCATCACGGGACAGCATTTTTCCAGTGATCCGGAAAAAAACCTGGTCTATTTCAACGGAAACCGGGGGTCCCTGCAATCGGCCACGGAAACCGAATTGGTCGTGCAGGCGCCCAACCTGGTGGCAGATTCGGTGAAAATTCAGGTTGCGGTAATCGGAGCCTACAATTTTGCCGAATTCGATCACTATAAATTGTATCCTCCCGTGGTGGAGTGGGGAAATTTCGACCATTTCTTCGCCCTGTATGCCATGGCCATGGATTCCCTGGAAAACCTGTATGTGTCCCACTCTGACGACCGGGATATTCTGCGGGTATTTCCCAACGGGGAACGGGATCCCAATCCCTACGGGACCCATTCTTTCCTGAAGGCCGATGCCATGCGGATGGGGCCCGCGGGAGAATTGTATATTGCCAGGCGCTATAAGTCCATATACAAAGTTCCGGCAGGCGGCGGTGCCGCCAGTTCCTGGAAAAACCTGCCCGGGAACGTGAAAGCCTATGACCTGGATTTTGACCAGTACGGCAATCTGTATACGGGCGGTAGGAAGAATGAACTGTACCGCATCAATGTTCTCAACGGAGAAAGCAGTTTTGCCACGGTGGCGACGTATCCGACGGACGTGCATGTCAATGCCATCCGGGTCTTTGACGGCTACGTCTACATCATAGGAGACTATATCGGTACCGATACCACTGTCATCCAGGACGGCATCTGGCGGAATGAAATCCAGGATGCCACTACCCTCGGGCCGACAGAGCTGGTCATCGATTGGGGGTCCGCCATGGGCGGGAGCGACGCGCCGATCCTGAACGGAATCACCTTCGCCGAAGACGGAACCATGATCCTGGCCTGTGATAATGTGGCCGCTTTATACAGTATCGATCCTCCGTATACCGGTCAGCCCATCACACCGATCTACACGGAAGTTCTGGATCCGCCGGCGACCAAGATCACCTGGGGAAACGGAAATTACCTCTACGTCAACAGCCGAAGTTCGGATGACACCAAGAAACGGATTTTCCGGGTGGACATGGTGAAACAGGGCGCCCCTTATTACGGACGCAGTCTGTAGTCCGGAGTCTCCCGGGTGAATCGTCGCTGGATACTTCTCCTCTGGGGGATAGGTGTTTGTCTCCAGGCCGGCGTCACGGGTAAGCTGGCGGGTACCACCCGGGATCAGGAAACCCACGAACCGCTGATCGGTGTCAACGTCCTTTTGGTGGGCACGGATATGGGGGCCGCCACGGACACACAGGGACGTTTTGTCATCCTGAATGTTCCGCCCGGTGTGTATACGGTCAAAGCCTCCATCATCGGCTATCATGATGTGCTGGTGAAGGGGGTGGAAATCCGCATCGATCAGACCACGACCCTGGATCTGGAACTGTCCCTGACCACCCTGGAACTGGAAGCCGTGGAAGTGACGGCGGAGCGACCGCTGGTAGAGCCGGACATTTCGGCCAGCCAGCTCAACATGAGTTCCGATGTGATCGAAAACCTGCCTGTCAAAAGTATCACACAGGTGATCAACCTGCAGGCGGGAATCGAAAATCTGGCCATCCGCGGAGGATCCCAAAGTCAGTCGGCGTACCTGGTAGACGGTTTTTTGATGAACGATGAGCGGTCCAATATTCCCTATACCTCAACGGCACTGAACGCCGTCAAGGAAATCCAGATCCAAACGGGCGGATTCAACGCTGAATACGGGAATATCCGGTCAGGAGTCATCAATGTCGTCACCAAAGAAGGGGACCCGGACGAGTATCATGGAGCTGTCACCCTGCGCTATTCCCCGCCGCAACCCAAACACTTCGGGCCCTCCGTCTATGACCCGGAGTCCTACTTTTTACGACCGTACCTGGATACGACCGTTTGCTGGACAGGCACCGACAATGGCGCCTGGGACGCCTATACCCAGGGACAATACCCCTCGTTTGAAGGCTGGATCGCCATATCCGAAGGGACCCTGAACGATGATGATCCCGCCAATGATCTGACCCCGGAAGGTGCCCGGCGGCTGTTTGAGTGGCAGCACCGGCGCCAGGGGGATATCAAAAAACCGGATCAAACCCTCGACCTGGCCCTGGGAGGTCCGGTGCCATTCCTCTCCCGATGGAACCATTGGCGCTTTTATTTTTCCCACCAACAGGACGAAACCCAATTTGTCTTTCCCCTGAGTCTGGACGGCTACACCGAAGGAGTCTCCCGGCTCAAGCTCACGGCGGATATCACCAGGAAGATCAAATTGACTCTGAACGGTCAGACCGGCCTGATACAGTCCGTGTCACCCTACTCCTGGAAGGTAACGCCTACCGGTTCGGTGCTGAAATCTACCTATTCCGTGGCGGATCTGATTAACAGCAGCAGCGGGAACAGCGTGCTGTTTATGCCCGGGTATTACAGCCCCACCGAAATACGCCGGAACATGGTGGGGGCAAAATGGAACCATGTACTGGATAATACCCGCTATTATGAAGTGCTCCTCCAATGGATGGAAAACCGGTACAACACCTATCAATTACCCCAGCGGGACACCAGTCGGGTCTATGAAATCGTGGATGGGTATTTTGTCGATGAAGCGCCCTACGGCTACTGGGGCTATGGTGTCACCGGAATTGACGGAATGTCCATCGGGGGATGGATGAACCTGGGACGGGACCGGACCCGGAATTTGACGTTTATTGCCAAGGTTGATTTCGTGAATCAAATCAACGCTCATAACCAGATAAAAACCGGCTTGGATTATGTGCGCAACGCCTACCATGTACGTTCCTCCACCGAAAATCCATCCATGTCCACCTGGAATCGCAGCTTGGTGTATGATGTCTTCCCGTATCGCCTGGCCTTCTATCTCCAGGATAAAATCGAATACCGCGCCTTCATCGCCAATGTGGGTCTCCGGTGGGAATCTTCTTCCGCCAACACCCACCTGTATCAGTTGGAGGATTATGACGATTTTTTCAAACAGGGTCTGGGGAACAAAATCGAAGAGGAGGCGCCGGTGGTCCCGTCAAAGACCCGGCAAACACTCAGTCCCCGGCTGGGTGTGTCCCATCCCATAACGGAAACGTCCAAACTCTATTTCAATTACGGACATTTCTATTCCGAGCCTGCTTCTTCCTACCGTTTTCGGTTGCAGCGGGAATCGAACGGACTGGTGACCCATATCGGCAATCCCAATCTGGATTTGGAAAAGACGGTCGCCTACGAGCTGGGTCTGGCCAAAAGCTTTCGGCATGCCTTTCTGTTGAATGTGGCTGCCTATTACAAGGATGTAACCAATCAGGCCGGCTGGATCTACTACCAGAACATCAACAGTTCGGTCCAATACCATAAGGCCGCCAACAACAATTATGAGGATATCCGGGGATTTGAAGTCACCCTCAGTAAATCCATAGGACAATGGTTTTCCGGATTCGTGAATTATACCTACATGGTGAAAACCTCCGGCTATTTCGGCTTGACACGCTATTATCAGGATCCCAATGAGCAGCGCGACTATGAGCGGATCAATCCCTACCAGTCCCGGCCTCATCCTCAGCCCTACGCCCGGGCCAATCTGAATTTTATGACTCCCGCCCGCTTCGGTCCCCGCCTGCCGGGAATCGGTTATGTGCTGGGTGACTGGGTATTGAATGTGATCGGTACCTATAAAGCCGGTGCGTACAGCACCTACAATCCGGATAACATTCCGGGAGTGGTCGATAATATCCAGTGGGTTGACCGCTACCTGATGGATGTGAAACTGGCCAAAACTTTTCGGGTGAATACGAGCCGGGTGGACCTGTTCCTGGATGTGACCAATGTCTTTAACACCCGGTACCTCAGTTATGCCGGATTCGTCAATACCTACGATTATATCGATTATATCGAGTCCCTCCATTTCGACTGGGAGGAAGGCACCGAACACGGCCATGATCGGGTAGGGGATTACCGTAAACCGGGTGTGCCCTACCAACCTTTTCATCCGGCGGACCCGGACCATCTCACACCGGAGGAAAAACAGATCCTCAAAGACAAGGCCTATATCAACATGCCTAATCTGAAATCGCTTACCTTCCTGGATCCCCGGGATATCACGTTCGGTATCACGGTGGCCTTTTGAGATGAACGGGCGTAAGTACATCCCGGGTCTGATGGTTCTGCTCTGGTTACAGGCGTTGACCATCGCCCAAGTGGATG
>RFIZ01000028.1 GCA_003695105.1 Fidelibacterota bacterium | reverse complement strand
GGGTATGATGTACGCCTATCAAATGACAGCCCGGGATGCTCCTTTTGAGCGTGTGGAACAAACCCGTCCGGAACCGGAAGTCGGCCAGGCCCTGGTGCAAGTGGCCGGCTGTGGCGTCTGCCACACCGATATCAGTTATTGGCATCACGGAGTGCCGACGCGCCATGCCCTGCCCCTGACGCTGGGGCATGAAATCGCGGGGGAAGTGGTGGCCGGTGATCCCCGATGGGTGGGGAAGGCGGTCGTGGTTCCGGCGGTCCTGCCCTGCGGGAGCTGCGAACTCTGCCGCTCCGGACGCAGTAATATCTGTCAGCACCAGCAAATGCCCGGGAATGATTTTGACGGCGGCTTTGCCACCCATGTGCTGGTCCCGGATCGCTATCTGATACCGGTACCGGACTCCTTGTTGGATTCCTATCGACTGGAAGAACTGGCCGTGGTGGCCGACGCCGTATCCACTCCGTTTCAGGTCGTGCGGAAAAGCGGGCTGGCCGCCGGAGATCTGGCCGTGTTGATCGGGGTAGGGGGGATCGGACTCTATGCGGCTCAGATTGCGACGCAGACGGGGGCGGTGGTCATTGCCATCGATATCGATGAACAAAAATTGAATCAGGTCCGGGAAGTGGGGGTGGGGCGAACCATCCACAGCCGGGGAATGGACATCAAATCCATCAAGGCGGAAGTGAAAGCCATAGCCAAAGAATCCGGCGTGAGTCCGTACCAATGGAAAATCTTTGAATTGTCCGGAACCCGGCCCGGTCAGGAATTGGCCTACGCCTTACTGGGAATCGCCGGCACCCTGTCCATCGTAGGCTTTACTCTGGACAAGGTGGAAGTGCGTCTGTCCAACCTCATGGCCTTCGATGCCACGGTAGTGGGAACCTGGGGCTGTAAACCGGAGCTGTACCCGGAGGTCCTGCAGTGGGTGGATGAAGGCCGGATCAAAATCAAACCTTTTATCGAATTGGTTCCACTGTCAGAGATCAACACCGTCTTTCAGTCGGCGCTGCAGGGCAGTCATTTGAAGCGCCCGGTACTGGTGCCGGAAAAACCGTAGGAGGAAGGTATGGGAACACCCTTGATAGACCACAACCTGGTGTCCACCGAATTTTCGGAAATTTTGTATGAAAAACGCCCCTGCCGGGATCAGCACGGGCAGCCCGTGGACGGACTCTACAATGCCTGGATATTCCTGAACAATCCGTCTCAGTACAATTCATACACCA
Organism: Fidelibacterota bacterium; assembly: GCA_003695105.1. GTDB lineage: Bacteria > Fidelibacterota > Marinisomatia > Marinisomatales > J089 > J089. Next base: position 5,154 of record RFIZ01000028.1, on the reverse strand, counting down.
CCCAGGCGGTGAAAGAAGTGATCCTGGCCTTTCGCCAGGCCTCCAATGACCGTTCGGTGGTGACGGTAGTGTTCACCGCCGTAGGGCACAAGGCCTTTTGTACCGGCGGCAACACGAAAGAATATGCCGAGTATTATGCCGGCCGCCCCCTGGAATACAAACAATACATGCGTCTGTTTAATGATATGATTACCTCTATACTGCACTGCGACAAACCGGTCATTTGCCGGGTGAACGGGATGCGCATCGCCGGCGGCCAGGAAATCGGCATGGCCTGTGATTTTTCGGTGAGCAGTGATCTGGCCGTTTTCGGTCAGGCGGGACCGAAACACGGGAGCGCTCCGGATGGGGGCAGTACCGATTTTCTGCATCTGTACGTCGGGATCGAACGAGCCATGCAGAGTTGTACGCTTTGTGAAATGTGGTCGGCCTACGAAGCCTATCACTATGGTCTGATTTCTCAGGTGGTGCCGGTTCTCCGGAAAGACGGTGGCTGGATTCCCAATCCACTGGTCATCACCGACCGGTTCCTGGATGAACACGGTGCCATCATCTATGGCAAACGGAAGTCGGGGGAGGAAGCTGCCGCTGCCAGGGAATTGATGCAAGCTTGTGAGATCGATCTGTCCGGACTGGACGAAGCGGTCGAGGCGCTGGCGACCAAATTTTTGTATATGATGCCCGATTGCACCAGCAAAACCCTGAACAGCATGCGGAAGAAGAAACTGGAACACTGGAACGCCAATTCCCAGACCAACCGGGACTGGCTGGCGTTGAACATGATGACGGAGGCCAAGGCCGGGTTCCGGGCCTTCAATGAGGGGCCCAAAGGCCACCGGGAGGTGGATTTCATTGAATTGCGGAAACGGCTGGCGGCGGGTGAACCCTGGAGCGATGAATTGGTAGAAGCCATTATGCCCCAGAAGGAGGCGGAAAAATGAGTTTGATACGGCAGGAAGCCTGGTTTGAAGGAGCGGTGCAGGTGTTGGCCCTGAATGCACCGCCGGGGAATATTCTGGATACATCGATGATAACTGCGCTGCAAAACCATCTGAAAAACATCGGTGAATCGCGGGATACGAAATGTATCGTATTGACCGGAGAAGGCAAACATTTCAGTTTCGGAGCCAGTGTGGAGGAACACCGGAAAGAACAGGCCGGCGCCATGCTGGATGCATTCCATGCTCTGTTTGAAACTCTGATGGATCTCAGTGTGCCTACCGTGGCCATGATAACCGGCCGGAGTCCGGGTGGCGGATTTGAATTGGCGCTCATGTGCGATTTCATGTTTGCCGATTCCTCCTGTCTGTGCGGCCAGCCGGAAATAAATTTGGGGGTCTTTGCTCCGCCCGCTTCCCTCATCCTTCCGTTGAAAATAGGCCAGGCTCAGGCGGAAAAAATCCTGCTCACCGGCGAAAATGTATCGGCCGAGAGACTCATGGAACTGGGACTCCTCACTGAATGGTTTCCGGACCAGGCCAGTATGGTAGCCGGCGTGCGGGAATGGACCCACCGCAGCCTGCTCTCCAAAAGTGGCTCCTCATTGCGGTTTGCCGTTCGGGCCGCCCGGTGGAATTTCCATCGGGAACTCCGTCAGGGATTGCCGGAGCTCCGTTCGCTGTATGTGGAACAATTGATGGAAACCCGGGACGCCAATGAAGGCATTCAATCGTTTCTGGAGAAAAGAAAGCCTAACTGGAGCAATCAATGAAAATAACCACCGTTGGCATTGTGGGAGCCGGCACCATGGGTTCCGCCCTGGCTCAAAAGTTCGCCATGGAAGGATGTAAGACCCGGCTGGTGGATCAGGGATCGGTTTATCTGGAGCGGGGACTGGAACGGATCCGCCGGTCTTTGGAGGAAGGAAAGCGGCGCGGCCTCTTCCGTGAGGACCAGATCGAGGCCATAACCGGCCGGATCCACACCACGACGGATTTGAAGGATCTGAAAGATTGTGACCTGGTCATTGAAGCGGTGTACGAAGATCTCCAGGTCAAACGGGATCTGTTCGGTCAACTCTCCGGGATGGTTACACCTGACACCATTCTGGCTACCAATACATCCTCATTTTTGGTCAAAGATTTGCATCCATCCGTAAAACGGCCCCGGCGCTTCCTGGGGTTACATTTCTTTTATCACGCCGCAAAAAACCGGCTGGTGGAAGTCATCCCGGGACCGGATACGGATCCGGCGGTGGTCGAACGGGTCTTGCGTTTCATGCAACGGATCGGGAAAGACCCCATTCAGTGCCGGGATTCCAACGGGTTTGTGGTCAACCGATTTTTTGTGCCCTGGTTGAATGAAGCCGTGCGATTGTGGGAAGAGGATGTGGCGGCTCCGGGAGACATTGACGCCATCGCCTGCGACGTTTTTGGTTGCGGTCTGGGTCCCTTTGCCCTCATGAATGCCACCGGTGTGCCCATCGCCTACCACGCCCAAAAAACTCTGGAAACGGCCTACGGCGCTTTTTACCGTCCCGCCGCCGCATTGAAACGACAGGCGGAAGCGGGACAAAACTGGGACATCCAGGCCCCCTCTTCAGAACCAGATACATCCGTTACCCGTCAGGTGCGGGATCGATTATTGGGCGCCGTGCTGTTCGTCTGTGAGGACATGTTGCGCAGCGGAGTCTGCACCGCCGGAGATATCAGTCGCGGGGCGGGAGTCGGCTTACGCTGGAGTCGCACCCCCGTCACCTGGGCCCGGGAACTGGGGACCCAGGAAACGGCAACATTGATCCAGTCCATTCGGACGGGCTACCACCTGCCGGAGGGACCGGCCTTGGAGGAAAAAGCCTGGATCCCGGACTGGGTGTCAACGGACATCCGGGGCAGGGTGGGCATCCTGACGATCAACCGTCCCGAAGGGTTGAACGCCCTCAATCCGCTGGTGATGGACCAGCTTGATCATGGCTTTACATCGCTCCTGGATGCGCCGGAAGTGGACCGAATTCTGATCCGGGGCATGGGCAAAGCATTCGTAGCCGGCGCCGACATCAAATTTTTTGTGGACCACATCGAGCAGGGAACGATCGATGAAATCCTAGCTTTTACCCGGTATGGACAGGACGTGTTGCAGCGGATCGATCAATCCCCGAAAGAAGTGGTGGCGCTGATCAATGGACTGGCGTTGGGAGGGGGGTTGGAACTGGCCTGTGCCGCCGATCACATTCTGGCGTTGCCGGGAGCCAAAATGGCGTTCCCCGAAACGGGTCTGGGAATCTATCCAGGTCTGGGGGGCACGTTCCGGCCCCAAAAACGCATCGGCAAGGGTTTGACCCGCTACCTGGTTTTGACCGGAACCATGCTGTCGGCAGACAAAGCCTTGTCGTTGGGACTGGTGGATCGGATCCTCACCTGGGAGGAAATGGAAACCCTGCTGGATGGCCGGTTCGACGAGCCCTTTTCCGGTTCCAAACCTGATCCGACCTGGCTACGGGTGGAACGGTTGTTCACGGAAAAGTCCCTGGAGGAACTGATCTCCGGCGAAACCCTCACTGAAGAGGAAAGGAATTGGGTAAAATCCCTGAAATATAAAGGGCCGCGGGCATTGGAGATCGCCGATACCCTCATCCGGGAGGAACGCGGCCGGGAAGGGGAACTGGAATTTCTGCCGGACATTTTCCGCACCCGTGATACGTACCGGGGATTGCAAGCCGTTCTCCAGGGAACACGACCGCAATTTGAGGGGGCTTAATGTTTTCTGACCAGGTCATTCTCGTCACGGGTGGCGCCCGGGGTATCGGCAAAGCGATTGCGGAGCGCTTTCTTCGCCTGGGGGGGACTGTGTACGTTCTGGATCAACACATTCCCGAGTCCTGGTCGGACGCGGACGGGATGCCCCTGAAAGGTGATATTACCCAGGCGGACGACGTGGCGGCCGCCGTGCGAACGATTATGGATCGTTCCGGTCGCATCGATGTGTTGGTGAACAACGCCGGCATCACCCGCGATCACGTCATCTGGAAAATGTCTGAAGAAGAGTTTGATCGGGTTCTGGAAGTCAATTTGAAAGGGGCCTGGCTCATGTGCCGGGCCGTCATCCCCCTCATGCGGGAACGCCGTTACGGTCGGATCGTGAACATTGCCTCCCGGGCCTGGCTGGGGAATCCGGGGCAATCCAATTATGCCGCTTCCAAGGGGGGCCTGGTGAGTCTGACCCGGGTCCTGGCGCTGGAACTGGCCAACCGTAATGTGACGGTCAACACGGTCGCTCCCGGATTGATCCGGACCCCATTGACGGAGGCATTGAAACCGGAGGTTTGGGAGAGTCTGGTTCAGAAACAACCCGGAGGCCAGGTCGGAACTCCGGAGGATGTGGCCACGGCCGTCACCTTTTTTGCCTCCAGGGAAGCTCAGTTCATCACCGGGCAGTTGTTGTACGTGGACGGGGGGCGCAGTGTGGGAGCCGGGGCGCCATGAGAACTCCCGTGTATATCGTGGACGGTTGCCGTTCTCCCATTGGGAAAAGTCACCCGGAAAAAGGAATGTTCCGTTCCCTGCGCGCCGACGAATTATTTGTTCAGGTCCTTCAGAGCCTGATGGACCGCCTGTCCCTGGATCCCGCCCGGGTGGACGATGTCTATCTGGGCTGTGTCGGCCAGCATTTGGAACAGGGGAAAAACCTGGCCCGACTGTCCTGGCTCCTGGCCGGTTTTCCGGACACGGTGCCCGGAATGACCCTGAACCGGTTGTGCGCTTCCAGTTTCAGTGCGGTTCAGGTCGCTGCCGATGCGATTGGCTGCGGCCGGTTGCACTGCGTGATCGCCGGAGGGGTGGAACACATGACCCATGTCCCCATGACGGCCGCCCTGGATTATCACCCGGATCTGTTCCGCGATGCCCGGTTCCTCTGGAACAATATGGGGTTGACGGCCGAATTTCTGGCGAAAGAGCGCCAGATCTCCCGGGAAGAACAGGACCGGTTCACTCAGGAGAGCAATCGTCGCTACTTTCAGGCACTGGAAGCGGGGTTTTACAAGGGAGAGATCGTTCCGATCGCGACCCCGGAAGGCCGGCAGGACCGGGATCAACAACCCCGGCTTTCCTCTCTGGAAGCGCTGGCCGGGTTGCAGCCGGTGTTCAAAGAAGGGGGCACCGTGACGGCGGCTAACAGTTCCGGTCTGGGAGACGGGGCCGCGGCGCTGGTTGTAGC
>RFIZ01000265.1 GCA_003695105.1 Fidelibacterota bacterium | reverse complement strand
CGTTCCTTATGGGCCAGCCGGGGTTCATGGGTGATGAGATCCACTGACCGTAAAGGTTTCACCAGTGTGGGGATCGGTTTCATGACGGCGCGCACGAGGAGCGGCATCCCATTGGTCATCCCCCCTTCCAGTCCACCGGCATTGTTGGTCAGGCGGGTGAAGGTCCCTTCTTGCCACAGGATTTCATCGTGAACGGCGCTCCCCCGGCGTTCCGCCGAGGCAAATCCCAAACCTATTTCCACGCCCTTGATGGCATTGATGGAATGGAGCGCCTCCCCGATACGGGCCGAAAGTTTCCGGTCCCAGGTGACTCCGGAACCCAGCCCCGGTGGAATGCCGGCCGCCACCATTTCAAAGACTCCCCCCACCGAATCACCGTCTTCCTTGGCCGACCGGATAACCTCCAACATGGCCTGTTCGGTCTGCGGTTCCAGACAGCGCACCGGCGATTGATCTGCCTGGCGGTTGACGGCTTCCGGATCCAGGGGTTGGGGCAGGGGGGTGGGATCCTGCACCGGACCGATCCGAACCACCCGGCTGGCGATTGAGATGCCTATTTCCTGGAGCAGTTTGCGGGCCACGGCTCCCAGCGCCACCCGCATAGCCGTCTCCCGGGCCGAGGCCCGTTCCAGAACATTTCGGATATCCTTCGTGCCGAATTTGATGGCTCCCGGCAGGTCGGCGTGACCGGGACGCGGCAGGGTGACCGGCTGTGTCGGGTCGTCCACCGGTTCCACGGCCATCCGTTTTTTCCAGGTGTCCCAGTCCCGGTTCTTCAGCACCAAGCCGATGGGAGAGCCCAGGGTTTTTCCATAGCGGACACCGGCATAGATTTCGATGCGGTCGTCCTCGATCTGCATCCGTTTCCCACGGCCGTATCCTTGCTGACGACGGTGTAACTGCACGTTGATCTCGGTGGCGGACACAGGCAGTCCGGCGGGCATCCCTTCCAGAATACCCAGCAATCCCTTCCCGTGGGATTCTCCAGCCGTTAAAAATTGCAGTCGTTTCAGCACTTTACCGTTCCATGCTTAGGCGAATGCGCTCCACATCCACTGTGTTCCGCACTTCTTTCCCCAGCCAGCGTTCCAGGGATAACAGTCCCTGATACAAAAACATAAGAAATCCATTCGTTGTTCTAGCCCCCTTTGCTAGACCCTGCTTTATAAACTGTGTCTGCGAGGGAATATACACAGTATCCACCAATAAATGGTGGGATTCTATCGCCTCCGGAGGCAGCGGGCTTTCCTGCTCCCAGGGAGGCATCCCCAGAGGAGTGGTATTGACCCAGGCAATGGCCTGACGGGTAGAAACCTGCTTCCAGGAATTCCGAAACTCAACGTGGACCTTGGGATTCCAGGCGGTGATTCGGTCCGCCAGTCGGGGAAACCGGCGGGAACTGCGATTGATGACGATCAGCTTGTCCACCCCCAGCCTGATCAGGGCATAGAGAACCGCCCGGGACGCACCCCCGGCTCCCAATACGACCCATTGCCAGGCTGATACATCCACCGGGAGGTGGCGGAGCAGCCGCCGAAACCCTTCCCAGTCCGTATTGTCACCGGTCCAACCCTCTTCTCCGGGAATCAGACAGTTGACTGCGCCGATTTCCCGGGCCGCCGGGCTCAACTCCGTCACCAGGTTCAGGACCTGTTCCTTATGGGGAATGGTGACATTGATTCCCCGGAACTGCCGGGCTTCACCTGACGCCAGAAACTCTTTCAGGTGTGGTGGCTCCACCCGGAGCCGTTCATAGGTGAGCGGCAGGGAAAGGTGGCGGGCAAAGTGGGCAAACAGTTCGGGACTCCGACTGTGAGCCACGGGATCACCAATGACACAGAAGCGTTTCACGGCACCGCCCGTTCCCATTGATCCAGCAGGCGGAAGAATTCCGGGCAGGAAATACGGACGCAGTCGGGATCGTCCAGATCCAGAGGCTGATGGCTGACCGCACCGGCCACGGCGAAGGCCATGGCGATTCGATGGTCGTGGAAAGTCCGGATCCGGCGGTCCCGGATCTCCATGGACGACGTGCCCTCGATAATGAGCCCGTCCTCCCGTTCGGTTACATCCACTCCCAGATTGGTCAGCCCCAAAAACAGGGCCCGGAGCCGATCCGATTCCTTTACCCGCAGTTCCGCCGCATCTCGAATGACAGACCGGCCGGGCGTGAAAGCGGCCAGCACCGCCAGAATGGGAAGTTCATCGATCACACCGGGAACGTGCCGCCGATCGATGTTCAGCGGCTGGAGCCGGGACCCGCCGACCACCCGGAGACGACCCCGGGGTTCCTGCATCATCTGGTCTTCCTCAACCCAACTCACCTGTCCGCCCACCTCTTGAAGTAAACGATAAAATCCCAATCGGGTGGGATTCAGAGACAGACCTTCGAATTCGACGATCATGCCCGGAGTCAGCAGGGTCGCCGCCGCCAGAAACGCCGCCGTGGAAGGATCGCCGGGGATCACCAGCTCAAAGGCGGACCAGGGTGAGGAGGGCGGCTCCAGGCGCAGGGTCCGTCCGGATTGAACCAGGGTGACGCCCAAAGCCTGCAGCAGGCGTTCCGTGTGGTCCCGGGTGGGTGCCTTCTCATTCAGAACGGTGGGTTCCGGTGCCCCCAGACCGGCCAATAACAGGGCGCTTTTCACCTGGGCGCTGGCCACCGGAAGGTCATAGGTCAAGCCGCGGACGGGTTTTCCGGCAATACGAACCGGGAGCCGGCCGTGATTCGATTGCGTCCGGATTCCCATGGTTTCCAACGGATCCAGGATCCGTTTCATGGGCCGTCGGGACAGGGACTCGTCGCCCCGGAACTCGGCCGAGAGTCCCAATCCGGCCAACACACCCAGGAGGAGCCGGACCGTCGTGCCGGAGTTTCCCCCATCCAGGGGAATGCGGGGCTCCCGCCACGTCTGACCCCGGACATACACCGCTTCCTCCTCCCGGATCGAGATGCCGCAGGCCTCCAGGCAGGCGCGGGTATTCCTCACGTCGGCCCCGGTGGACAGGTTGTCCAGCCGGGAGACGCCCGACGCCATCCCGGCCAGAATCAGTGCACGATGGGAGATCGATTTATCGCCGGCAAGGGAGAGGATCAGATGGGGAGTCTCAGCCAGTGTGCGGCGCTCCTATGGATTTCCCCATGGCGGCGCTGACCCCCCGGGCCATCTCCATCAAATGAGAAAATTCCTCCGGCAGGAGCGCCTGGGGTCCGTCACAGAGAGCTTCTTCCGGCCGGTCATGTACATCCACGATCAGACCGTCGGCCCCGGCTCCGATTCCGGCCAGGGCATGGGGAATCACACTGTAATGCTGACCGCTGGAATGGCTGGGATCCACGATCACCGGCAAATGGCTTTCCCGTTTCAGGGCAGGGATGATGCTGATGTCCAGAGTATTGCGGGCATGGTTGGCGAAGGTCCGGATGCCCCGTTCACAGATCACTACTTCCCGCGCTCCGTTGGACATAAGATATTCCGCCGACATGAGGGTTTCCGTCATCGTGGCGCTCATGCCCCGCTTCAGCAAAACCGGTTTCCGGGTTTTACCCACGGCCTTCAGGAGAATGAAATTCTGCATGTTGCGGGTACCGATCTGAATCATATCGGCGTACTGAGCCACCAGATCGACCTTGGCGCTGTCCAGGGCTTCGGTGACAAAAGGCAACCCAGTCCGTTCCCGGGCCTCCGCCAGAATTTCCAGTCCCTGTTCACCCAATCCCTGGAACGAATACGGACTGG
>RFIZ01000027.1 GCA_003695105.1 Fidelibacterota bacterium | reverse complement strand
AGTGTTAACAACCCCCTTCCGGCGCACGTTTCTTGGCCCGTCTTTTGATGGGCGGTTTCTTCTTCGGAGGGGGTACCTGAGTGGTCTGGATGCTGCCACCGCCGAACTTTTGACTGGCTGCTTTCCGGAAATCATATCTGGCAAATTCATCGTCCGGACTGGTAACCTTAGGCGCGGTGGGATTGAGTATGGTTTCGGTCCAGTAGTTCAATCCACCCTGGAGAACATAGTTGTTTTCATATCCCATCTGCCGCAAGATCATCCAGGCTTCGTGGGCGGTGGTTGTTCCGTTGGAATAGAGGATGTTCATTTTCACGCCCTGATCCAGATAATCCGACCATTCCGGTGACAGGATTTCCGCCAGGGGAATGTTCAGGGCGGCGTCCAAATGATAATTCTCGTACTCCTTCGGCGTGCGAACATCGATCAACTGTATCGATGGATCCTCGTTGACCAGCCAGTCCGCCAAAGCGTCCGGGCTCACCATCTCGGAACCGGACTGAATTTCCGCCAATAGTTGATCCGCCGTTAACTTGTAGGGCTGGGTCGTATTCTCCGGTACCATAGCGATTACCAACCCCAGAATACCGATCACAATCGTCAATAAAATTCGCGGTTTGACGTGAATACGTACCCGTGCATGTGTTGAGTCTTCTTTCATTAATATTCCTCCCGGGGGAATTTTTTCTCCGCCCACTCACCCAGCCAGAACATGAACGAGGCGATAATCACCACCAACAGGACGACAAAACCCTGCGAAACATGGAGCAGCTCCGACATTTTGATCGGTCCCATGGGATGGGCCAGATATAGTTTTTTCACCAGCGGAAAGGTTTCGGCAAACAGGAAAATCCCCACGAAAATACCCCCCAGGAACACCAGTCCGTCGATCTTTCCGATGGCGGCGGCGCAGGCGCTGGTGCCGGGACAAAATCCGCCGATAATAAATCCGGCGCCCATGATGATTCCGCCCACGATGGCCGACCAGAGAAACGTGGGATTCACCCATACCAGCGTCAGATCAATCATATCGAAGAGACTCAGGTACAGCAAACCCATCATGCCCACGATACCGGCGGTGAAGAACACCTTCAACACCACCGTATCGTACCCGTAAAACATCCCCGCCAGTTTCCGGCTGGAAGAAAAACCGGCTTGTTCCAGTGCAAATCCGAATCCGATCCCGACGATAAACGCAATCAGGAAATTCCAACCCGGATCCAGAACTTCATTAGGTATTAATGGTCCCATACTATCCCCCTATATCCAATTTTTTCGAAAGAAGTACGCCAGGATAAACGCGGTGCCGAAAATCGATACCATCGTCAGAAAGCCCGCCACCGACAGGACCGCCATTCCCGTTAAGGCGGCCCCGCTGGTGCAGCCCCGTCCCAACTGGCTCCCGTACCCGAACAGGATACCGCCGGTTAACGCCAGCCACAGTCGCTTGCGGGAAGTGATTTTGGGGGAATGCTCCACCTTGATTTTCAGGCGGCCCGCCAGAGCTCCCGACAGAAATCCTCCCAGGATTACACCCAGCATTTCATAGACCAGCCAGGAATGAATCGGATTTTTATCCGGGCCCACATATTTATGATAAAAATCGGATTTCAGCGCATGTTCCGGCGCCACCGTGTACACCGATTCCACCAGAACGCGTTTCATGGCCCCGCTGGCCCCCAGTCCGCGACCGGAAAAATAAAACGCCGCCAGCAGCACCAACCCCAGCAAAACGCCGGCCAAATAGGGATTCATGTATTTTGTTTTCATAATCCAACCCTATCCATCGTTAATACAGCCACCGACTGGCCTGTCCCGCATCCACCAAAATCAATCGCAGGAGAATTCCTCCCACCAGGACCAGGACGGCCGGAACGGTGCCCGGTATTTTTGTTTTTGTGAATTCCAAGCTTTCCAGGATTGCGGGAATCACCAGACCCAGCCCGACGACGAAGACCCAGAAAGGCGTGGTGTACGGCCCGCCCATAAACAATTCCACCGCTTCAATATGCACCCGGGTTCCCGCTAACAATCCCATAAATAAATGAATGATGAAAAACAATTCGATCATAATCAGGAGCAGATCGATCCGGGAAAAGAGCCGCCGTTCCTCCCGATCCCGGGAAAACAGAACGATGGCCGCCGCCCCGGTGGACAACCCGGAAGTCAGGAACAAAGGTCCCATGATGGCGGAATTCCAGAAGGGACGGGAATTGAACGCCGAAAGGAGAATTCCGGTGTACATACCGAGCAGGACGGAAAGCACGATCAGAATTCGCGCCAACCAGACCCGTTGTCGCTCCACCCAGCCGAAAAAATCTTTCAGGGCCGGATTTTTCCAGGACCATCCCGGGATCCATTCCGGCCACCAGCTTAGCGCCCAGATCACCGACAGCGGCAGCACCACCAACAGCGTCCAGGCGCCCCAACTCATGGGGGATTCCCACCGGATCGTCGTAAACAATTGCCAGAAATACAACAGATGCGATAAATCCAGCAATAGCGCCAACAATCCAATGACCAGCAATACCGGCGCAAAAACCGGCAGCCGTTTCACAGTGGTGCCAAACCGGTCGCCTTTCCCCTGTAAAAATAACAACGCGGAAAAGAACAGGATGCCTGCCACCAGTCCCCCCAGAAACAGATACAGGGCGATTTCCCATCCCCAGATCGTGAGCCGGGGATCAATCTCCGGTAAATGACGACCACTGACAATTATTTCTTCAACCATTACGTACTCCGTGGTTTTGGTTGGAAGTCAACACAGTTGCGGTTCCGGTCGGATTCATTGCGCCGCGCCTACAACAGATAATAAATATTCGGATCCGTTCCCGCTTCCGGAATCAGCCGTTTCCATTTCCGTCGCGCCAGAAGCCGGGAGATTTTGCTGTTGGGATCATCTGTGTCCCCGAAATACAGGCAATGGGTCGGACAGACCGCCACGCAAGCAGGGCTTTCACCGGCCCGCACCCGGTGGATGCAAAACGTGCATTTATCCACGTATCCTTCCGGATGGACATAACGGGCGTCGTATGGACAGGACACAATACAAGCTTTGCACCCGATGCATTCCTGCGGATCGACCAACACCGTACCTCCTTCTTCCTGGTGGCTTGCTCCGGTGGGACAGCACCGAACACAGGGCGCATCGGAACAGTGATTACACCGTTCGGATCGCAACTCCATTTGCAGTTCAGGATAGGTTCCGGTGGTGGCTTCCACCACCCAGTCGCGACAATAGCCGATAGGAACGTTATTTTCGGTTTGACACGCCACGACACAATCGCTGCAGCCCACGCATTTTCTGGTATCGATGGCCATTGCGTACCGCATCATGCTTCTCCTTTCCCCACCGGCGCTTCCGTCAGAAAGGTGACGAAATTCCCCCGCATACCGGTACCTCCCATGATGGGATCCACTTTGACTTTCGTGATCAATTCCGCATCGTTGACACCCCGGTATGCCGCCCGGCTCAGACGGCGATCCGTGTGGCCGAAGCCGTGAACCATAAACACCGAATCAAAGCGGATCCGTTCAGTGATCCGCACGGCGATTGGACCGGAACTGGTTACGCCATCCTGGTTTTGCAGCCAAATCTTCTGATTGGCCCGCAGGTCCCATTCTTTCGCCACTTTGGGATGAACCCAGACCGTGTTTTCCGCCATCAGATCGGTTAGATTGGGATTGTTGGACGTGCGACTGAACGTATGCATCGGCGCCCGGCCGTAAATCAACCGGTAATATCCTTCCGGTGGTTCCTCGTGCGGTGTATAGACCGGCAAGGGGTCGAAGCCCGCTTCCTCCAGTGCCGTGGAATACAGTTCAATCTTTCCGGTATTGGTATTGAATTCATACCCTTCCGGTCCATCTTCCAACGGATATAAATCGTCATATTCCCGCGGGTATTTTTTCACCCCCACCCGTTTCATTTCTTCCAGCGAAGTGCCCATTTGCTTCAACTGCCAATCCAACTCTTCCTCGTGTGTCGCAAAGGGGAAATAATCTTTCAACCCCAGTCGCACCCCCAGTTCCCGGGCGATCCACCAACCGGGCCGGGTCTCCCAGCGCGGTGCGGCGGCGGGGGTTCGCACGGCGATGGCCGGTTCCCGGTGTTGACTGGCGCGAATGGAATCGTATCGTTCCAGATAAGTGCATTCCGGCAGAACCACGTCGGCCCAGCCGGTGATTTCCATCGGCATTGTGTCGATCGCCACCAGAAATTCCAGGTTTTGGATGGCTTCCACGGTCTTTCGCGGTTCCGGTAAGGTAAACAAGAGATTGGTGCCGTTCACGATCCAGGCTTTATAGGCATGATCCCACTTCAAGTCCGGGTGCGTGGCGTCCCGAATCGCCGAGGCCAGCGTCAGACCCGCTAAAGGATATTGTCCCGGGAAAGCGTCCCGCCAGGTCCACTTTGGATGGGGATACGGAGGAATTTTTACCTTGGGAACATGGGCTTTTTCCGGATTGTAAAACCCGCCCCGTCGGCCCCAGCTTCCCAGCAAAGCGTTTAATATCGCCACCGCCCGTAACCGCTGGGTATCGTCCCCGTACCAGGTTACATGCCGACCGGGATGGACAATCACCGCCGGGGAAGCATTTGCCATCTCCTTCGCCGTTTCCCGAATGATTTGCGGTTTGATGGTGGTGATTCCGTAGGCCCACTCGGGAGTAAATGGACGAACATGTGTTTTCAGTTCGTCAAAGCCATAGGTGTATTGTTCCACATATTTCCGGTCGTACCATTCTTCATAGATCAACACATGGATCCAGCTTAACAGCAACGCCAGGTCGGTGGCCGGTTTGATCGGTAACCAGTAAGTTGATTTACCGGCGGCGGTGGAAAAACGCGGATCCACGGTGATGATCGTGGCGCCTTTGTCAATGGCGGCGGACATTTCCTGGACCTGTCCGTTGTGCATGTTTTCCCCGATATGAGAGCCGATCAACACCAGACAGCGGGTATCCCGGATATCGGTTCGCTCCGGCGATCCGATCCCTTCCCCAAAGGTATGGTAAAACGCCTCTTCCCGCGGTCCCCGGCACTGAGCGTAAGAAGGGGCGGCGATACTGGTGGTGCCAAAAGCTTTCATCAGATGACTGAAATAATGGCCGCCGGAACCATGGGTAAACAACGCCACACTTTCGGGACCGTATTTCCCGGCGATCGCTTTCATTCGCCGTGCGATCAGCTCCAGCGCCTCATCCCAACCGGCTTCACGGAAGACTTGTGTACCGCTCTCTTCCGTCCGGATCAGGGGTGTTTTCAACCGATCGTTGTCATAATACATTCCCACTCCGCCGGTGCCACGGGGACACAACCGTCCTTCCGAATGGGGATCCAGTTCATTCCCGGTAATTTTCCAGATTTCTCCCGCTTCGTTTAAATGAACCCACCCGGCGCATTTCCAAAAGCAAACCTCACAATAGGTTGGCACCCGCCGGGTATACATGCCCGGTACTGAATCCGGCATCAGCACAGCATTTTTTGCCCAACTGAATACCGGCGAGGCTATTGCCAGCCCCCCCAATCCCATTCCGGCGATCTGAATGAATTCCCGCCGGGTAATACTTTTGCTCATTCCGCACCCCCGCTCGTTTCCGATGTTGAAATCTGAATCATACCACTGTACGCCGCTTTGCAAAAAGATTTTATATCACCACATCGATAACCCATGCGGTACACCTGACAATCACGACAGGTCGTATCCTGACATTCCGGCCCCTTTTTCCCTACCTCCCAACAGGGTGCAGTCGTGGAAGTGAAGGCTTCACATGCCGCCTGGTCTTCCGGTGAACAAGGCCGTAACAACCAACAGGGTATCATCGCTAACAGGGCTTTGATACCGGCGATATTCAATCCTTCTTCATCCAGATGACGGCGAATACATTTGATCCGCTCGATATCAAACTGGGAATACAACCTGCGATGGGTGGGAGTCACAAAGGGAAGAATCAGTTTCTTTTCCTCATACACCCGCAAAGCATGTACGGAAGTGTTAGTTAACTGGGAAGCGATCCCAATCGTGAACACGGGTTCCGTGTCAGGAAAAACGGCGTTAGGCGGCGAATACGTTTCCTGATTTGGATTCGCCGCCTGACTTAATCTTGATTTTCCAACTGATGTTTTCATAATCCAAGGTTCAAAGTATCACCAAAGAAAGTATAAAATCAAGATAAAATGGTCTTCTTATATTCTGATTATCGTTTCAGACTCTCGAACGCAGTTATTACGGGGGAATATCGCCTTCCGATCCGAACGGGTGCTCTAGTGTAATGGAAGCGGAAATACAATCAGGTGACCGGTTTGTCACCTAACTGAAAAAGGAAAAATTTATACCGTCGATAAGTCAGGAACGCTTCGCTGTCAATTAGTTGAAGCTGTTTCTGCTTCCGATCCCAGAGACTTTGCCCCAGCCAGCGAAGCCCTGCAAGAATACGAGGATGTTTTCGTCGCAGGGTATACAGGATATAATCGGAGGTAGGATAAATAAACCGCTCCACAAATGCGGTTGCAGTCTTCAGAGTGGGTAGAATGTGAGCCGTAACGTCACGCTCTTCCAGGAGTTTAAAGCCTGCGGTTTCCGCTTCCCGCTTGTACGTTTCCAGACGATGTGCACCCCGAAGATGGGGACTATCGGACTGATCGTCATAAATAATAAAATAATCCGACACCAGCAGATATCCCCCCGGCCGGAGACAGCGACCGGCGGCCGCGAAACCCGGTTTGGGTTTGATATAAGCGGCGCTTTCACTCTCCAGAACCAGATCGTACGACCGGGCCGGCACAAAATCCTCGAACCGGGTGCGATGAAAGGGCAACCGCTGTTGAAACCGTTCCATGATAACTTCTTCCTGGTACTTATCCGGCGATAACACTTCCACCGCATATCCCCGATCCCGCAGAAAGGCTGCATTCCCGCCGATACCACAGCCCACATCCAGAATGGAATGGACGCTATCGGGAATTACTTCTGCCAAACGGGTGATATAGCGTTCCTGCGCCCGGGCGATGTCCGCCAGACCGATTGCCTCCGGATCGACCTGGTCCGGTTCGTCCCAATAGCCATAGTGGAGATAGGGTGAGCGGATGGTTTCCGCATACCATTTGAGAACGTGATCCAGAGCCATCAGAACAGGTGCTGCAAGTCCATGGTTTCCAGGTTGAGGCGCACCTGTTCGATGAACCGGCTCCCGCCGGCGCCGTCGATCAGGCGGTGATCAAATCCCAATGACACAATCATCATGGAACGGATACCGATGACATCCCGGCCCTCCAGTTCCAGTACCACGGGACGTTTTGTGATGGCGCCGACCCCCAGGATGCCCACGTTGGGTTGATTGATGATCGGGGTTCCCATTTGCACGTGGAACACGCCGAAATTGGTCACGGAGAAGGTTGAACCCTGCAATTCGTCCGGGCTGATCTGTTTCGAGCGGGCCCGTTGCGCCAGGTCCCGCACCCGACGGCACAGACCCAGAAAATTCAATTCCTCCGCCCGCGGTATCACCGGCACCAGCAGGCCCTTTTCCACCGCCACCGCCAGACCCAGATTGATATTCCGGTGGTAATGGATTTCATCACCTGACAGGCTGGCGTTCATCTCCGGGAAGGTCTGTAACGCCCCGATCACGGCCCGGAGGATGAACGGTGTCACCGTCAGGGAAAACCCTTCCCGTTGTCGGAAGGTATCTCCTTCCCGCAGCATGAAGGCCACGATGCCGCTCATATCCACTTCCGTGGTGACGTAGACGTGGGCCGCCGTGTCCACGCTGGCCCGCATATGCCGGGCGATCCGTTTTCGCATGTGGTCCATTTCCACGATGCGATCCCCGGCTAAGTCCGCCCCTTCCGGGCTGGGGGTCGGGATCGGGACGGTGGCGGCGGGCTTCGCCGCTGTCCGGGTGTCCAGGTAGGCCAGGATATCCTTTTTCGTCACCCGTCCCTGACGGCCGGAACCGGGGATGGTTTCCAACTCCGCCTGGTCCAGACCGTGCTCGGCGGCGATTTTCAACACCACCGGCGTATAAAACCGTTTCCCGGCGGCGGGCTTGCTGCGGGTGGGTGCCGGGCCGGGAGTCGTGTCTGGCGGCGGAACTTCGGCCGCCGGCTCTTGTTCCGGTTCGGCTTCTTCGGGAGCGGCGGCAGACACGTCACCTTCCGTCTCCACCCGGGCGATGGGCACCCCCACGTCCACGACTTCGTTCTTCTCCGCCAGGATCTCGGTAATCACGCCGGAATAGGGTGACGGAATTTCCGAATCCACCTTGTCGGTGCCGATCTCCAACAGTATCTCATCCTTTTCCACCCGGTCCCCCACCTGTTTCCGCCATTCCAGGATCGTCCCTTCGGTGATGGATTCCCCCATCTTGGGCATCACGATATCGACCAGCATCTCAATACTCCAGTAAATCTTTCAACGCCGCAGCGATGTCCCCGGTCTGGGGCAGAACTTTTTCTTCCAGGTACCAGTTGAACGGAATCGGCAGATCCCGGGCTCCGATCCGGCGGACGGGACCGTCCAGATATTCGAAACATTCGTCGGCGATCCGGGCGGCGATCTCGCCGCCGATCCCTCCGGTCAGGTTGTCTTCGTGTACGATCAATACTTTCCCTGTTTTGGCTACGGAAGTGGTGATGGCATCCAGATCCAGGGGCTGAAGGGTGCGCAAATCCAGCACCTCCACCCGGCCGGAAGTTAGCCCCAAATCCTGAATCGCCTCCTTCGTTTTCTGCACCATGGCCCCCCAGGTGATGACCGTCAGTTCATCCCCTGCTTCCACCACCCGGGCCCGGCCGAATTCCAGCAGATACTCCGGGTCGGGTTCCGGCGTGGCGGCATATCCCTGACGATAGAGTCCTTTGTGCTCCAGAAACAGCACCGGATCCTCCATCCGGCAGGCCATTTTCAACAGCCCTTTCGCGTCGGCGGCAGTGGAGGGATAGGCGATGCGCAGACCGGGGATGTGAAAAAAAGTCCCGTCGATGGACTGGCTGTGACAGAGGGCGCCGTGAATGTACCCCCCCACCGGCACCCGGATGACCAGGGGACAGGCAAACGCATTGTTCGACCGGTACCGAATGGTGGCGACCTCGTTCCTCAGTTGCATCATGGCGGTCCAGATGTAATCCCCGAACTGAATTTCCACCACCGGCTTATACCCCCGCACCGCCAGCCCCACGGCCGTACCCCTGGCT
>RFIZ01000264.1 GCA_003695105.1 Fidelibacterota bacterium | reverse complement strand
TTCTATAACTTTGTCATTTCGATCCCGACATGCTTCTAGACATGTCGGGAGAGAAATCTATATCAGCCTTTCTTCGGCCTCTCCCGGTACCCGAATAATCACGGCCCTTTGCACACTGGCGTAGATCCCGCTCCGCCCCCCGGCGGAATGGGGTGACAGGTGGGTGTGGCGTGAGAAATCTATTTTAGCCTTACTTCGGCCTATCTAGTTACCTGTACAATCACGGCCCTTTGCTCACTGGCGTAGATCCCTCTCCGCCTTCCGGCGGGACAGGTGGGTGCGGGGAACAACCTCCTTCAGGCGGCAGCCCAGTGATCCGGGGAAGACCGGTCCCAGTCCCTGGCCCAGGCAGGGGGGACGGAGGCATCCCGGAGGAGACAGCCGCGTTCGACTTCGGGATACATGTCCTCGTAGGTATTCACCGTGGCGCCGTGGACCCGGTGGTTCACGTGGCAGGGCCGAATCTGATCGGGAGACGGGAGTCCGGCCGTAGCCACCAGATCCAGAAACTGGCGGATCATGGCCCGGTGGTAGCGCGCCACGCGACCGGCTTTGTGGTCCACATCCAGCGCCTGGGAACGGGCCGGATCCTGGGTGGCGATCCCCGTGGGGCAGTTCCCGGAATTGCAGCGCCGCGCCTGGATGCAGCCCAGGGCGAACATCATGGCCCGGGCGCTGTTGACCGTGTCTGCTCCCAACGCCTTGGCGCGAAAGATGTCGAAGGCGGATATGATTTTGCCTGAAGCGATCAGACGGATCCGGGAACGGTAATCGATTCCCCGGAGGGCGTTGCGGACAAAGGAAAGACCGTCCCGCAGAGGCGTTCCCACGGAATTGGTAAATTCGATCGGCGCGGCTCCCGTGCCCCCTTCACCGCCGTCCACCGTGATGAAATCAGGATACAGACCCGTCTCCAACATGGCTTTACAAATAGCGAAAAATTCAGCCCGATGTCCCAGACAGAGTTTGAACCCCACCGGTTTCCCGCCGGAAAGACGGCGCAATTCCGCTACGAATTGCAACAGGCCCACAGGAGTGGTAAAGGCCGAATGGGAGGGAGGGGAAAGCACGTCCCGGCCCAGGGGAACGCCCCGGATGGCGGCGATTTCCGGGGTGAGTTTGGCGGCAGGTAAAATGCCCCCGTGGCCGGGTTTGGCTCCCTGGGACAATTTGATTTCGATCATTTTGATCGAATCCTGGCGGGCCGTGGCCGCAAAGCGGTCAGGATCGAACTTCCCGTCGGAAGTGCGGCAGCCGAAATAGCCGGTGCCGATCTGCCAGATCAGATCGCC
The DNA here is from genome assembly GCA_003695105.1 of Fidelibacterota bacterium. GTDB lineage: Bacteria > Fidelibacterota > Marinisomatia > Marinisomatales > J089 > J089. The sequence continues at coordinate 7,654 of RFIZ01000264.1, read as the reverse complement.
GCCCGGCTGGAGATGGTAGGGGCTCACACCGCCTTCGCCGGTATTGTGGGCGAACCCGTCCCGGCGGGCGCCGGTATTCAGGGCCAGAATGGGGTTCCGGCTCAGAGATCCGAAACTCATGGCGGAAATGTTGAGGTGTGAGGCGGCATAAGGGTGGGAACAGGTCTCACTCCCAAAGATCACCCGCGGTTCTTCATCCAGCCGTGGGGCGGGGTTCAGGGAATGATTCACCCATTGGTATCCGCCCCGGTACACTTCAAACTGAGTGCCGAAGGGCCGGGTATCGGGATCCCCTTTGGCCCGCTGATACACCAGATCCCGGAATTCCCGGCTCACCGGGCGACCGTTGATGTTGGATTCCACAAAGTATTGCTGAATCTCCGGACGGATGGATTCAAACAGGAAGCGCAGGTGTCCTAAAACGGGGTATATCCGCAACAGGGCGTGTTTTTTTTGAATCACGTCCCACCAGCCCAGCAGGTAGAACGGTCCGACCACAACCGCCGGAATCCAGGCCCAGTCTACCCAGAAGAACAACCCGATCAACAGCGGAATCAGAACCGCGGAAGTGAAAAAAAAGATTTCCCGGGGAGTTTTCATACCACCTCCTAATCATTTGTCCGATTCGGTCGATAAAGTTACAAACACCAGGAACGATCCATGCCAACAATCCTACGGGGTTCACCCATGATACCGCACATTGTAGATCTCCCCGGTCACCAGTAAATTTCTTCATGACCCGGTTCCCGTTTCGTCTTCCCCATACCCTGTGGCAATGGATTGTAGGTGGCTCCATTGTCCTGGGAGGAACCCGCCCGGCGTGGGTTCCCCAGGATTTTCACCTGATCGACAATCTGCAGGGTCTGTCCCAGAATACGGTGTATGCCATGGCTCAGGATTCCCTGGGATTTCTCTGGTTCGGCACGGAGGACGGCCTGAATCGCTATGACGGGTACCAGTTCCGGATATTCCGGCCGGATTACGGCGATCCCTACGCCATTCGTTCCAATTCCATCCAGGAGCTGCTCACCGATCACGAAGGCACCGTCTGGATCGGTACCGACGATGCCGGATTGATGGTCTTTGATCCAAGGACCGAACACTTTTATCAGTTTCCGCTGGCCCGGCAGGACAGCAGCGGCACGCACAATGCGTTCATCACCGCGCTCTGCGAGGACCGGAAGCACCGGTTATGGATTGGCGGAAATGTGGGATTGGAGCGCTGGAACCCGGCGGATTCCACCTTTCTCCCGAGTTCAGCCGTCACGACCCTCGATCCCCAGGGAATCTATATCCACACCATACTGGAAGATCGGGATCACAGTCTCTGGCTGGGGTCGGACAGAGGGTTGCTCCATTATGACCCGGACAAAGATTCCCTGTCCCTCCAATCCGGGTCAGCGGAGGCGCGGTCATTGGGCACCGTCTATGCCCTGGCACAGGACGCCGGCGGATCTCTCTGGATCGGTTCCACTACCGGTCTCTTTTGCCGGCGGACAGACGGAAGGTTGGAGCAGTACAATGCCCTGCTGGAACAGGGAATCCCCCGACTGGCGCCGGAGGTGTACTCGCTTCTGATCAGCGATTCCCTGCTGTGGGTGGGAAGTCTGCGGGGTCTGGGATTGATCAACCTGGCAACGGAAACCCAAACCATGGTGCTCCCGGATCCCAAACATCCTCAGGGTCTCCGGGATCATATCATCTATTCTCTGTTTCGGGACCGGGAAGGGGTCGTCTGGCTGGGTACCGGCACGTCCGGATTGCAAAACTTCGACTCCAGACGCCGGAAATTCCGGTACGAAGGGGTGGCGGAAGAAGAAGAACAGGGACTGCTGGACAAATCGGTTTTCGCCCTGACGGAGGGACCGGACCGGAAAATCTGGATCGGGGCCGAAGAAGGGCTGGACATCTGGGATCCGGAAACGGGCACCCACACCTGGTGGCGCCATGAAGAGGGAAATCCCCGCACGATTCAGAACAATTCCATCCTTCACGTCGAAACCGACCGGAACGGACGGGTATGGATTGCCACCGACACGGGCCTGGACTGTTATACCCCTGCCACCGGTCAGATCGATCATTTCCGGGCGGATACGTCCGGACCCGGAATTCACGGTCTGCAATACATCTATGACGTGGATGAAGATCGGGATGGATATCTCTGGTTGGCGTCCTACGGCGGCGGGCTGAACCGGTTCGATCCCAAAACGGGAGACCTCACCCGCTTTGTCCTTGATTCGGCCAGCCAGACCGGTTCGGGCCGGGAATATCTCATGTCGGTTCTGGTGGACTCGAAACACCGGGTGTGGGCCGGTTCCGACGGCCAGGGCGCCTACTGTCTTCATCCTGACGGACGCGTGGCGGCGTACCCCGGGGACCCGCAGAATCCCCGCGCCCTGGGGAGCGCGTCTGTTCTGTGTTTTTACGAAGATCCCTCCGGCGCGATCTGGATCGGGACCCACGGCGGCGGACTCCATCGACTGGATCCGGAAACCGGAGAGATCAAACGGTATACCACCGCCGACGGTCTCCCCAATAATGTGGTGTACGGCATTCTGCCCGACGATTCCCGGCGCTTGTGGTTCAGCACCAACCACGGTCTGGTGCGTTTCGACCCGTCCACCGGATCGATCCGCACCTTCGATCAATACGACGGTCTCCAGAGCCCCGAATTCAACCAGGGCGCCTATGGAAAACGCCACAACGGGGAGTTGGTCTTCGGGGGTGTGGAAGGAATCAACCTATTCGATCCTCAGCGCATTCCCATCAATGACCAGGTGCCGCCAATCGTGTTCACCGGCTTTTCCCTCTTTGGCGAACCGCAGCGCCCCGGTCATTCCACTCTCATCCCCATGAATCTCAACTATCTGAAGCGGCTGAAGCTCACCTACCGTCAAAATGATTTTTCCATCGCTTTTGCGGCCCTCAGTTTTTCCATCCCGGAAAAAAATCAGTACCGCTATCGCCTGGACGGATATGACCCCGGCTGGACTGTCATCTCCGGCCATCCCGTGGCCCGCTACATGAATATTGCGCCCGGCCACTATACCTTCCGGGTCCAGGGAAGCAACAACGACGGCATCTGGAATACCGCCGGGCGGTCCCTGGAAATCATCATCACACCGCCTTTCTGGAATCGCTGGTGGTTCCGGACTCTCCTGGCCCTGGGGTTGTTTGCGGGTTTGGTCCTGTTTTATCTTTACCGGATTCGTGAAGAAAGGGAAAGACAGGAACGGCTGGAGCAGGACGTGAAAGAGCGTACCCGGGCCCTGGAACGGACGAATCAGGATCTGCGGCAGACCCAGGAACGACTGGAGGCCATCAATACCGCACTGAAAAAAGCGAATGAAAACAAGGTGCTTCTGATCGATACCATCACCCATGACATCCGGACACCGCTGGGAGTCATGACGGGAATGGCGGAGGTGCTGCAGCAGGAATATCCGGACAATGAGATGGTGCAATCGATCGTAAAAAGCGGTGATTTTTTGGCCCAGATTTTGGACGACGCCATTGCCATCGCCCAGATTTCACTGGGCGAACCCATGCCCCGGGAACGGCTGGATTTGGCGAAAGTTCTGGCAGGCGTGCGGGAACATTTCCAACCGGCCCTGGCCAAAGCCGGGATGGAACTGGAATGGGATGTAGAACCCCGGTTGGTGGCCAAAGTCAACATTATCATCCGGGCGATTTTTACCAACTATATCTCCAATGCCATCAAATACGCCCGGCAGGGAAAATACCTGAAAGTCCTGGCGCGAAAGCAACCATCCGGTACGATCTATGTGGCGGTCATCGATCGCGGTGTCACCCTCGATGAAGACACCCGAACGAAAGTGTTTGAGCGCGGGTTCACCCTGGAGAAGACCAGCTTCCGGAGTCATGGGCTGGGACTGTCCATCGCCAAACGCATTGCCGAAGAACACGGTGCGGAAGTGGGTGTGGAACCCAACCTGCCCACCGGAAATGTATTTTATCTGAAGCTCCCGCCCGCTGACGGGGAAAGCGCGGAGGACCGGGGCGTCTGACCCCGGAAAGGAGGATTCCATGTTTCAACGCTTGCTGCTGCTGTTCATTACCCTGCCCCTGGCGGAGATTCTGATTCTCATCAAACTGGGGGAAATCCTGGGCTTCTGGTGGACAGTGGGGCTGGTCATCGGCACCGGGATTCTGGGAGCCTCCCTGGCGCGGCTGTACGGATGGGCGGTCTGGCTGGACATCCAGCAGGAACTGGCCCGGGGACGGATGCCCACGGACCGGATGGTGGACGGACTCCTGATTCTGGTGGGGGGCATCGTGCTGCTCACTCCCGGCCTGATCACCGATATTACCGGTTTTTTACTTCTGATTCCGCCCACGCGGTCTCTGGTGAAACAATGGCTGAAACGCCAATTCGAAGCGCGACTCACGCCCCGGGACGAGAATGAAATCTTCCGGGGATAAACCCTATTTCAAATACAAGAGTTTTCCCGATCCGATTTCCCGGTTGCCGGAGACGGTACGGACCCGATACAGATAGATACCTGTGGCGGCCCACCCGGGTAATTGGAGGGTGATGGTGGCGACGGACCGTCCGACCGATACCGGTTCCGTCATGACCGGTCGCCCGGTCAGGTCATACACCGTAAGGTGAAGGGCCTGATAGGCCGCCGTCCGGATCTCCAGGGAAACGGCGCGGTTGAAAGGATTGGGATAGGCGCGAATCAGGGACCGGGCCGTCGGCAGGGACGGTTCAACAGTGAGGGGACTGAACTGGTTTTCGTAGTAATGGAACAATCCGTCGTAGTCACCCACCACCAGATCGGGTCGGCCGTCGGCGTTGAGGTCGCCCACGGCGGGTGTGGCATTCTGGGAAACAGCGATCTCCGTCACCAGATCCGGCAGGGCGGTCCATTGGGGAGCAGACAGGGTGCCGTCGTTTACATAACATTCCACCGTTCCGGAAATTCCGCCCAATAGAAGATCCCAGTCGCCGTCGCCGTCCAGATCGACGATGGCGGGAGCGCAGTTGACTGGCGGTAGGATGCCCTGAAAAAAGGTGGTATTCACAGCGAAGGCGGGGGCGGTGGGGGATCCCTGGTTTTCCAGTAGAACCAGTTCCCCGGCATCATTGCCTACCACCACATCCTGATCGCCGTCCCGGTCCATGTCGATGAACCGGGGAATCAACCAATACCCCAGATCCAGGCCGGCGAAAAGGGACGCCTGCGGTTGCCAGCCGGTGTCGCTGCCCCGGTAATAATAGAGGGAACCGCCCACATCTCCGCAGAGCAGATCCAGGTGGCCGTCATGATTCAAATCGGCGACCGTGACGGAGGAATAGATGGAGTGTCCCAGGGTCTGAAAAGGAGCGGAATGTTCTTCCCAGGCGGGTGCCAGGGGAGAACCGACGTTCCGGAAATAGAGGATGTCTCCCAGGTTTTGGCCGGTGAACAGGTCCAGGTCCCCGTCGTCGTCGAAGTCCACCAGATAGGGATTGCTGGCTCCGCCCACGTCTATCACTCCGCCGAACAGGGAGGCATCGTATGTCCATTGGGGAGTCGTGGCGGTCCCGGTGTTGCGATAGTACTGCAAGGGACCGGCATACTGGCCGTACACCAGATCCGGAAGGCCGTCGCCGTTGAGATCAGCCAGGGTTGGTGCGATGAAATAGGCCTCTGCACCCAGACCGGCCACCACGGCGGCATCACCGGACCAGACGGGAGCGGTGTCCGATCCCGTGTTGCGATAGAATTGGAGTCCACTCCCGTCGGATCCCAGCAGCAGGTCCGCATCTCCATCCCCCTCCAGATCCCCCAGAGAGGGGAAGGCGTACAGGCCGGCATCAATGCCGGTGGGCTGAAGGTGAGTGGATGTAAACCGGGGGGTCTCCATGGTGCCGGTGTTGGGAACCCAGTCCACCGATCCGTCCTCGGCGCGGCCGATCATGAGATCCGGCAGGGCATCGCCGTTGAGGTCCGCCGCCGCCGGAGCGGGAGAGAATCCCACCGACAGGGAATCAGTAGCGGCCGGGTACGGGGTGAAGGTGACGGAGTCGGCCTGACCATCGTGAAGATACACCATGATTCCGTTGTATCCGCCGCAAACCAGATCCGGAAATCCGTCCAGATTTACATCGGTCACAGCCACCGATGAGGCCAGCAGATTGGGAATTTCGGTTGTCACAAAATCGGACAGAACAAAGGACGGAGCGGTGGGGGTTCCCCTGTTCTCCAGAAACAGCAGATCCACCGAGCCGCCGGCCAAAATCAGATCCAGGTCCTGATCCTGGTCCAGATCGGCAAAGCGGGGACAGGAAAAAGTGACCGAAGGCACGCCGCTGGCATTAAACACGTCATCATGCTGGATCCAATTCTGCCCCCAGAGGGCCCGAATCGCCAGAAGCAAAAGGAGTCTGCTGACATTACCGCGGACTGCCATCGGAATTCCATTCCTGACGTGACTGGAGGCGGCCATGTTCGTAGATCGCTTGAAAGCGGGGCGAACCGTCCAGGTACCAGCCTTGCTGGAGACCGTGTAATTCCCCGTTTTCGTAATGTTTTTCCACTTTCAGTTGCCCGTTCTGATACCACTCACGCCAAAGTCCGTGGGGATAGCCGTCGCGGAGTTCCCGGTGCTGCTGCCATTGACCACCGAAATAATAGCGATCTTCCGCCACCAGTACGTTCCGGTCGCCCTCTTTGCGGAAGGTGCGGACGATTTCAGGAGTGCCGTTGCTGTAGGATTTGGTGACGATCTTTTCCAGCACCGGACTTCGCCGGCAACCCGGTGCAACCAGGATCCATGCCAGGCCGACAATCCAGAGAGCGGGTTTCCGTTGTTTTTTCACGAACCGAATCTGTATTTTTTCATTCCCTAAAAATTCACGGACATAAATTATGACCAGATTGAGCAAATCCTTTTCCGTTTTTTTTCTGATTCTGATCTGCGCGGCCTGCAGCCGGGATTCCGATATGGCCTGGGTCCGGTCGCTCCCCAAACCCTGGACCTTGTCGGAAGAAGAGGTATCGGCCCTCTTACCCCAGTTCCAGGCACACTTTCCCGATTTCCAGGACCGCATCCGCGCCCTGGCCATCTGGCGGGTAGGAACGCCTTACGAAATTTTCAAACTGGGAGAGGAGCAGCCACCCGATCCGGACCCCATTATTCGTCTGGATGTATCCGATTGTACCGCCCATGTTCTCACTACCCTGGCCCTGGCGCAAAGTGATTCCTGGGACGCCGCCCGACGGCACATGATCCAGATTCACTATAAACCGGACTCCAACGGGAACAGAACGCCCTCCTATTTCAGGCGGTGGCATTATACCTCAGATCGGATTACCGCCAATCCCAGCACCACCGATATCACGGAAACATTACTTCCCCGGGAAAAATTGGCAGAGGCCAAACTTACCCTGAACCGGAAGGCAGACGGGGGCGAGTTCCTGCCCATTCACTGGGAACGGGAAGTGGATTTATTCTATATTCCCAATGATCAGATCAACGCCGACCTGTTGCGAAAACTGCCCAAGGTATGCGGTGTGGCGTTTGTGCGTCGTAGTTACATGGATAAAGGCATCCTCATCGCCCATGAGGGAATGATCATCGATCAGAAAGATTTGATTCATGCTTCCCTTTCAGCCGGGTACACCCAACGAATCCCATTTTTACA
>RFIZ01000263.1 GCA_003695105.1 Fidelibacterota bacterium | reverse complement strand
TCTCCCGTTGGTATATCGCAGCGCCGATACTACTTTGTTTGAGACCCTGGTGAGCCAGACGTCTCCGGTGACCGTAACGATCCGACCCTTCACAGATTGGGAGCCGGACAGTCGCTATTTCATTCGGGCCCGCGGGGAGCGCCTCCTGGCTTTGGATTCCACCCGGTATCAGGATTCGCTATTGGTGGTCCAGATCACTACCGGCAGTGCCGTCCGCTACGGATCGCTCAGTGGAGCCTGGCAGTCGGTCGATTCAGTGCGGGTCGGGCTCCACCTGGAGGCGGTGGAAAAACCCGGTAAGTACCTGGAAAAAGTTGTAAATTCGTGGTCTGAATTTCACTTTACTGAAATTCCCGAAGGTGCTTATTTGTTATCCATATTCATTGACCGGGACGCTTCGCAAGCCTATACCTATGGCAGTGTCAACCCGCCGCAACCGGCCGAATATTTCTGGTATCTGGCGGACACTCTTCATATTCGCGCCAATTGGGAAACGGAATTGTCACCGATTGTAATACAGGAGCCTTAATCGATGTATGCGGTAATCATGGCCGGGGGAAGTGGAACTCGTTTCTGGCCTTACAGCCGAACTTCCAAACCCAAGCAATTGCTCTCCATCGTCGGCGAAACCAACATGCTGCAGATGACGGTGGACCGGTTGCGCAAGATTGAGACCATCCAGGACATCTATGTGGTGACCCGGCAGGACCTGGTGGCGGCCATTCTTGAAGAAGTCCACGGTATTCCTGAGGGCAACATCATCGTAGAACCGGCGGGAAAGAACACGGCGCCCTGCATCGGTTTGTCTGCTCTGCAGTTGAAACTCAGGGATCCCGAGGCGGTCATGGGTGTCTTTCCGGCTGACCATCTCATCATCGGCCACCGGAAATTTTCCGCTGCCGTAGAAACGGCTGAAAAAATCGCCGTTTCGAACCATTCCATCGTCACGATCGGTATCAAACCCACCTTTCCGTCCACCGCCTACGGGTATATTCAGTACGATACCGAAACCCGGCTGGAGTATGACGGCGTATATCTTCTGAAAACATTTGCCGAAAAGCCCCACCAGGCCCTGGCGGAACGATTCCTGGCCAGTGGTGATTTTTTGTGGAACGCCGGCATGTTCATCTGGAAGGTGGACACTCTGCTGGCCAACCTCAAGGAACACATGCCCGAGCTGTACGAACATTTGGTCGCCATTGACCAGCGACTGGCAGCCGGGGAAACCTTCGGTGATATCTGGGACGGCATCCGTCCGGAATCCATCGATTACGGGCTGATGGAAAAGGTGGGGAAATCCTCCTACGTCATTGCCGCCGATTTCGAATGGAACGATCTCGGTTCCTGGAACGCCGTGTACGATGTATCGGCCAAACAGGAGCACGGCAACGTGATCAAAGGCAATGGGATGGTACTCCACGGCCAAAACAATTTTGTCCAGTCCCGGTCCCGGTTTACGGCGGTGGTGGGAGTGGATAATCTGGTGGTCGTGGACACAGAAGACGCGACCTTGGTCGTCTCCAAGGATCAGGTGGAAGCGGTGAAAGAGGTTGTGGAATGGCTGAGAAAAAACGGTCGCGTCGAATTACTATAGGGCAGACCACCATCCAAGCCGAGACCCTGTTGGGGTACCTGGAAGACCTGGCGGCGCGTTTGAATATTCGCCTCGTTTACGACCGGGGTTCCTTCCGGGGTGGCAGTTGTGTGGTGCACGAAGAACGGGTCATCGTGGTCAACAAACAACGTCCGATCGAGGAACGTTTACGGGTCCTGGCCCGGGGCTTTTCCACCTTCGATCTGGAAGGTGTATACATGGTGCCGGTCCTGCGATCTTACCTCGAACGGGTACAGGAATCCCTCTTCCCGCCCGGGGGTCAAATCCCTTGATTCAAACTTTTTCAACGAGGTACACTTCCGGACGTTTTATACCCGGAAAACCTGCAAAATCTTTTCAATCATAGTGGAACAAAAGGACTCTATTCATGAAAGAATTTTCAGCTGAACAGATACGAAATTTTGCCCTGATCGGCCACGGTGCCAGCGGCAAAACCATTTTATCGGAAGCCATGTTGTTCAATGCCGGAATCACCACCCGCATGGGAACGATCGAGGATGGAAACACGGTCTCCGATTACCATCCCTCTGAAATCGAGCGCCAGATCTCGGTCCATGCGACTCCTCTCTTTCTGGAATGGATGGACACCAAATTCAATTTTATCGATACTCCCGGTACCTCCGACTTCATCGGCGAATCCCTGGGAGCGCTGGGAGTGGTGGATTTCGTGCTGGTTACGGTTCACGGCGTCAACGGCGTGGAAGTAGGCACGGAACAGATGTGGCGTTACGCCAACAAACAGGATATTCCCAAAATTCTGGTGGTCACCTGCCTCAACAAAGAGAACACCAATTTCGACCAGGTACTGGAACAGTGCCGGAACCAATTCGGCCAGAAGGTGTTCCCGCTCCAGCTGCCGGTGAACTCCGGCCCGGGATTCAACCAGATCGTGGATGTCCTCCGCAATGAAATCGTTACCTACCAGACCGACGGTTCCGGGAAATTCACCGAAAGCCCGGCTGAAGGTGAATGGGCCGAACGGGTGGCGGAACTCCACGAACAGTTGATCGAATATGTGGCCGAATCGGATGATTCCC
>RFIZ01000262.1 GCA_003695105.1 Fidelibacterota bacterium | reverse complement strand
GTCCTGATCCAGATTCACAAAACCGCCATCTGTGGCACCGATCTACACATTTACGAATGGGATTCCTGGGCGCAACGCACCATTCAGACCCCGATGATTTTCGGGCATGAATTCGCCGGCGTGGTCGTAGAGACCGGGCCCGGCGTGACCCATTTCACGGTCGGTGATCGTGTCTCCGGGGAAGGACATATTACCTGTGGGTATTGTCGGAATTGCCGCGCCGGGAAACGGCATCTCTGTCACCGCACCCGGGGCATCGGCGTCAACATCAACGGCGCGTTTGCCGAATACCTGGTCATGCCCGAACGCAATGTCTGGCCCATCCACGATGATATTTCCCTGGAAACCGCGTCCTACTTCGATCCTTTCGGGAACGCCACCCATTGCGCCCTGTCCTTCGACATGGTGGGTGAAGATGTGCTGATCACCGGAGCCGGTCCCATCGGGATCATGGCCACCGCCATCTGCCGTTTTGTGGGCGCCCGGCACGTGGTCATCACCGATGTCAACGACTATCGGCTGAACCTGGCCCGATCCATGGGAGCCAGTCTGGCTCTGAATGTATCCCGGGAGTCTATTCCCGATTCCTTTGACCGGCTGGGGATGTCCAATGGCTTTGACATCGGATTGGAAATGTCGGGCAACGCCCAGGCATTTCGGGACATGATCTCCGCCATGTACCACGGTGGACGCATCGCCCTGTTGGGATTATTGCCGCAGGATACCACCATCAACTGGGACGAAGTGATTTTCAAGGGATTGTTTATCAAGGGGATTTACGGCCGGGAAATGTTCGAAACCTGGTACAAGATGACCCAGATGCTGCGGAGCGGTCTGGACATATCGGGCGTCGTGACGCATCGACTCCCGGTGGACGAATTTCAGCAAGGATTTGAAATCATGGAATCGGGACAGTGCGGGAAGGTGATCCTGGACTGGATCCCGGAAACGGAGGAAACCAAACATGCCTGACCCTTTGTATGATTATTCCCCGGTACTCGACGCCATCAAAGCCGAGGGGCTCTACAAGGCCGAACGGACCATTACCACCCCCCAGGGACCGGAAATCGAAACTGTGGAAGGGGGCGAAGTCCTGAACTTTTGCGCCAACAATTATCTGGGACTGGCCAATCATCCCGATATCATCGCCGCAGCCAAAGCAGCTCTGGACCGCTATGGCTTTGGCCTGGCGTCGGTGCGGTTCATCTGCGGGACCCAGGATTTACACAAGCGACTGGAACGGGCCATCGCCGACTTTTTGGGCAAGGACGACGCTATTCTGTACACCAGCTGTTTTGACGCCAACGGTGGTTTGTTCGAAACCCTGTTGGGTCCGGAGGACGCCATCATTTCCGATGCCCTCAACCACGCTTCCATCATCGACGGCATCCGCCTCTGTAAAGCCCGGCGGTTCCGCTTCGCCCATGCCGATATGGACGACCTGGAACGGCAGCTACAGGCTGCTCAATCGGCGAAAAAGCGACTCATCATGACCGACGGGGTTTTCAGTATGGACGGTGATATCGCCAAACTGGATGAGATCGTTCCGCTGGCGCAACGTTACGGCGCGCTGGTCGCCGTGGACGATTCCCACGCCACCGGGTTCGTAGGTAAAACCGGACGGGGATCCGGCGAATATCACGGCGTCTTGGATCAAATCGATATCATCACCTCCACCCTGGGCAAGGCTCTGGGAGGAGCTTCCGGAGGATTCACCACCGGTCGTCAGGACATCATTGACCTTTTACGCCAACGGTCCCGGCCCTACCTTTTCTCCAATACGGTGGCTCCGGCCATCGTGGCGGCGGGCCTGAAAGTGTTTGACTTCCTTTCCCAAACCACCGCCTTACGGGACAAACTGGAAGCGAATACGATCTATTTCCGGGAGAAAATGACCGCCGCCGGTTTTGATATCAAACCGGGGGTGCATCCCATTGTCCCCATCATGCTGTATGATGCCCGCATCGCCCAGACCATGGCGGCGAAATTGCTGGACAAAGGCATCTATGTGATCGGATTCTTTTACCCCGTGGTACCTAAAGGGGAAGCCAGGATTCGGGTGCAGATCAGCGCCGCCCATGAGCAAGAACATCTGGACCGGGCGGTGGCAGCTTTTACGGAAGTCGGCCGGGAACTGAACATCCTGTCCTGAGCGCCGCTCGGATCGCCCTTTCGGCAGATCAGGAAGTCCGGCCCGGCGACCGGACCTGAGCTTGCATCTGTTCGACCTGGGCGGCGGCCGCTTCCAGCGTTTCCATTCTGGTGCGGGTGATTTCGGCCCGTTCCTGCCGCAGCACCAGCGCCGATTGAATGGCTTGCCGGGTGGTGGCGGCACTCTCCTCAAAGGATTCCGCCAGTCGGTTCCGGAATCGTCGCAGCGCCCCCTGCAAATTTTGCAGGGTCGTCCAACGAAGATTTTCCACATTGCGCACCACCAACCGTCGGATTTCTTCTTCCAGGCGCCGTTGGCGGCGTTTTTGTTTCCAGACCGGCGGTAAAAGATAATCGATCCACTGGGGCGGGATGGGATTGACTGTTGACCGCCATTGGTGGGTGACCCAATAGGGTTCGTTTTCAAAACGAAACGTGTTTTGCGATGCCGGGGGATGATATTCCACGTCAAATACGTCGGCTGCGGTTTGACGAAGAGTCTCGATCAATTCCCGGACCCGCTCCCGGTGGGGTTCCAGCACGGCTTCCACCCGTTCGCCAAATTCACTGGCCAGCAGTCCTAAATGATGTTCAAAAAATCCCGGAATCGCTTCCGCCAGTAC
>RFIZ01000261.1 GCA_003695105.1 Fidelibacterota bacterium | reverse complement strand
GTGGGAAGGGAAAAAAACAATGATTCGAAAGCATCGAATAATATTGTCATTTCGAACCCCGGCTTGTCGGGGTGAGAAATCTACTTAAGCCTTTGATTGGCCTTTTCCAGTACCCGTACAATCGTGGCCCTTTGCGCTCTGACGTAGATCCCTCTTCCGCCCCCCGGCGGAATTCGGGATGACAGCTTGGCTGCAGGAAAAATACATTATGATGAATGGGAGTTGATTTCTGCCGGAAACAGGAACGGGGTAGTCGCAAAGAATACGACGACGTAATTCAACTCTATCTATCCAGGCGACCCTGCCTTTGCATTCACCGGGAACCTTTTTCCGGTAGCGGCATTGGACACATTCCTATCCTTTTCATGACCGGGAGGAGTCGGGAAGGATAGGTATTTGAAACCCGGACAAAAAAGTCCTATTATCGACCCTTTGAATGTAGCCCAAGCAACGATATAGAAGAGGTGCCACTGTGATACGCGTTGAAAACCTGGTGAAACACTATGGTGATGTAAAAGCGGTCCGGTCCATTTCATTCGAGGTAAAGGACGGCGAAATCCTGGGCTTTCTGGGAGCCAATGGAGCCGGAAAATCCACCACCCTGAAGATCATGACCGGATTTTTAACCCCAACGGCCGGAAATGTGTATATCAATGATTTGAACATTCTGGACCATTCTCTGGACATCCGGAAACAAATCGGGTACCTGCCGGAGTTGAATCCCCTCTACACCGAAATGAAGGTGTATGACCTGCTGGAATTTGTCGCCCGGGTGCGGGGACTGGAGGGTCGCGCTTTCCGGCAGGCTCTGGAACGGGTGATCGAACAGTGCAGTCTCCAGGGTGTGCTGCACCGGTCCGTGGGAGAATGTTCCAAAGGATACAAGCAGCGGATCGGTCTGGCCTCAGCCATCATCCATGACCCCAAAATTCTGATCCTGGACGAACCCGTGACGGGACTGGATCCGAACCAGATTGTGGAAATCCGGCAACTGATCAAACAGTTGGGCCGGGAAAAGATGGTGGTGATTTCCAGCCATATCCTCCAGGAGATCGAAGCCACCGTGGATCGGCTGGTCATCATCCACGACGGTAAAATCGTGGCCGACGGAACCACTGAATCCCTGATGGCTGAATTCCAGGGGCAGTCTCAGTTGTCCCTGACCATCAAAAATGCGCCGGAGGAGCAGTTGACCACCCTGGCAGACGTGGCGCCCAACCTGAACATCCGGAAAGTCACCATGGAAAACGGGCTGGGGCAGGTCGTGTTGGAGTATGACCGCGACACGGATCCGCGGGAGGCGGTTTTCCGGAAGATTGTGGACTCCGGCTGGATCCTGTTGGAAATGAGTACGAAAAAGGCGCACCTGGAAGAACTCTTCCGGAAACTGACGGTGGAAGGAGGGGCCCATGCATAACGTGAAAACCATCTATCGGAAGGAACTGCTGTCTTACTTTACCAGTCCCATGGCCTACATCTTTCTGGTGATCTTTTCCCTCTTCAACGGATACTTTTTCACCAATACCTTTTTCCTGATGGGCCAATCGGACATGCGGGCCTTGTTCAATGTGGTGCCTCTGATCTATCTGTTTTTCATCCCGGCGGTGACCATGAGTCTGATCGCCCGGGAAAAAAACAGTGGAACGATTGAAGTGATCTCCACCCTGCCGATCGAGGACTGGCAATTCGTGGTGGGGAAATACCTGGCTGCCCTGACGCTGATTGTCATCGGACTGGCTTTTTCGCTGGTCCATTTTTTCACGCTGGTCATGACGGGAACGAATATCGATTACGGTGCCGCCCTGTGCGGCTATCTGGGATTGATTGTGGTCGGCGCTTTTTATGCCGCCATCGGCACCTTTGCCAGCGGTGTCACGGAAAACCAGGTGGTGGCCTTTATCATCGGGGTGGCTCTGGTCCTGGTGTTCTTCCTGATGAACATGCTCCTCATGTTCACACCCTCCTGGTTGAGCGGTATCGTCCAGTACCTGAGCGTGGACTACCACCTGTCCAACCTGTCGAAAGGGGTCATCGATTCCCGGAACATCATCTATTTCGGTAGCATGATCTGGTTTTTTCTGACCCTGACGGTCCGTTTACTGGAAATGCGGAAGTGGAGGTAATGGCGATGGCGGTACAGAATAAAAAATCCTTTTGGCTCTACATAGCCGTTTCCCTGGTGATTCTGATTCTGGTGAACATCCTGGCGCGGAACTGGTTTTTCCGCTGGGATCTGACCGACAATAAAATGTATTCCCTGTCAGAATCCAGTAAAGCGGTGATCCGGAAAGTGGATGACCTGCTGACCATGAAATGTTTCTTTACCAAAAACCTTCCCGGGGAATATGCCAACAATCGGCGGTATCTCCAGGATATCCTGGAAGAGTACGCCGCCTATTCCAACGGCAATATCCGGTTTGAATTTTATGAACCGGCCAGCGAAGAGAAACTGGCGGAGGAAGCCCAGAAGGCCAGTATCATGCCGGTGCAACTCCAGGTGATTGAAAACGACAAGATGGAAATCAAGCGGGTCTACATGGGCATGCAATTGCTGTATGAAGACCGGAAGGAAGTCATTCCCCTGATTCAGTCCACCACCGGCCTGGAGTATGAGATCACCACCAAGATCAAGCGGTTGGTGGAATCGGAAAAACGGACCGTGGCCTTTGCCACCTTCGAGGGGCAGAAGGTGAAAAACCAAACCCTCACCGATGCGCTGGGAGAGGCCTATCAAATTCGGCGTCTGTCGTTGAATCGCCCCATTCCGGAAGACATATCCTGCATTCTGGTGAACGGGGTGAAAGATTCGGTTCCGGAAGAAAACCTGAAAAACCTCCAGGATTATCTCAACCGTGGCGGAAACCTGCTGATCGCCCAGAACCGGGTCAGCACCGACCTCCAGACCCAGCGGGCGACTCCCATTCAGTCGAATATTTTCTCCTTCCTGGAAAACAACGGGGTTTCCCTGAACGAAAACCTGGTATTGGACAAATTGTCCGGGCAGGTGACCATCACCCAGAACCGGGGCTTTTTCCGGATCAATTCCGCCATCGACTATCCTTTCTTCCCCCTGATACGTTCCTTCGGTGATCACCCCATTGTCAAGGGGTTGGAGGAAATCCAGATTCTGTTCCCGAGTGAAGTCGTATCGGCAGTGAAAGATTCGGCCGATCAGTTCCTGCCCCTGTTGATGACTTCCGACCATTCGGGGGTGATGACGGGACGGTATAATCTGAGTCCGTTGAACAATCCGACCCTGCAACTATTGAATCAGCCTGGGAAAACGGTGGCGGCCCTGGTCACCATGAACCATCCGGAAACGGGCCTGGCCAGTCAGATCATTCTGGTAGGCGATTCCCGTTTCTTCGATGACAGCGGCAGCGGCGGAATTCAGGAAAATGCCGTTTTCATTCACAATGCCGTGGATTATTTGATGGGTGACAGCGAACTGGTGGCGCTTCGCTCCCGGGAGATCACCACCCGGCCGCTGGAGGAGCTGTCCGATGAAGCCAAAGCCCGCAT
>RFIZ01000260.1 GCA_003695105.1 Fidelibacterota bacterium | reverse complement strand
CCCCAGACGACCGGCCGTTTCCAGAATCGTCCGAACCTGACCCTGGCTGGTGAGTAAATCCCGAATATTTGCCATGAACAAAATTACGGCGGCTGGAATCGGGGAAACAGTCGAAAGGCAGGCTGGGGAGGGAAACAAACCCCTCTTCTCTCTTCCGGATGCAGCGGCTTCGGCAGAGGTTTCCCTTGCCTCACATTTCCTGCCTGCTCTACCTTAGGTCAGGATGAAAACCCGAAGCCTTTTCCTGATCGTTTGCGGCTGGATCACACTGGCCTGGGGACAATTTTCCTCCGTGAAGGTCACGTTGGATGATCAACTCCTCCGCAGCAGCGACAAGCAATTGGTTCGCTCCCTGATCCCCAGTCTCCAACAATTTTATACCCAGACCGAGTTCGACCAGGAGTACAGCGACCTGGGAATTGCCCTCCAGGTTCAGCTTATTTTCGAAGGGACCAGCTCCAAAGGTTCCGCCCAGACCTACCTGGCTCAGGCGCTCTTCTCCAACGGAACGGATCAACGATATTTTGACAAGGCGGTACAATTTGTATATGCTCCGAACCAGACCCTGTATTACGACCCCGTCCAGTTTGAATCCCTGCCCAGTTTTTTGGCATTTTACGGAGAATTGATACTGGCGGGGGAAATCGACACCTACGAACCCATGGGCGGAACACATCATTACGAAGAAGCCCGGAATATCGCTCTGCGGGGCCAGTCTTCCGACTATTCCCGGGGATGGAGCGACCGGGTTCAATTGGTGGACGATCTCACCGCCAACAGTTATCTCCGCCGGGCACGGTTTCATTTTTATTACGGAGACGAACTCTTGCAGGATCAGAAACCGGAGCGGGCGTTGGAAGAATTTCAGTCCATGTTGAAGGAACTGGAACAAGTCTTCACGCGCTGGCCCCGGGAACGGAATACGCTCTATTTTTTAAAGGCCAACGCCCCACAGCTGACTCTTGATCTGGGTCTTCTCAACCGGCAGGAAGATCTGGAATGGCTGGCGGAAGTGGACCCGGACAACGGCCAGGTCTATCGGGGTGAACCCAGGCCCAGCGCCCGATAGCTTTTCTTCCGCAAGACATAGTACGCCACCACGATACTTCCCCGATACAGGGAGCGGACCAGCTGCCGGTCCTTGACGGTCCGCACCGAACGCACGAACCGACGGCGACGAACGATGTCCCCCGGATGAAAGATCAGCCAGCCCAATGCGGCACAGATCCCCCGGACGTGGTTCCAGTCCCGGTACACCAGGGCATAGCCCAGGGCCACCCATTCCAGCACGAACCGCAACGGAAAGAGGTAAAGTGTCAGGGGCAGGTTATAATTCGTCAGGAGCAGCATCAGGGAATTTCGGTGGTTTAAATAATACTTCCGGAAAGAATACATGGTGAGGGTCACGGCATTACGGTGATATATCACTGCGGACGGTATGATTTTCACGCGTTTCCCCTGCAGGTGGAACTTCCAGCAGAGATCAATTTCTTCCATGTGGGCAAAGAAGGATTCATCGAACCGGCCCACCTCCCGGAAGCATTCCGCCCGCACCATGAGGGCTGTACCAGAGGCCCAGAAAATATCCACCGGATCATCATACTGCCCTTCATCCCGTTCCTGACTCTGGAAAATCCGCCCCCGGGCAAAGGGATAGACAAAGAGATCCAGCTCCCCGCCGGAGCCGCCGGCATAGTCGAATAGATCCCGTTGATAGTAATTGAGAATTTTGGGTTGGACCGCCGCCACATCCGGTTCCGCTTCCAGAGCCGCAACCAGGGTTTGAATCCAGCCCGGGCGGTGAATCGTATCATTATTCAGGAAGAGATAATACCGACCGGAGGCTACCGCCGCTCCGTCGTTACATCCGCCGGCATAGCCGCGGTTCTCCCGATTTTCCACCAGTCGGACCTGAGGATAGCGTTCCTTCAGGTATTGAGGACTCCCGTCGGTGGAGTGATTGTCCACCACAATGATTTCCGTGTCCTCCGGCACGTCGCCGAGAAGAGAATCCAGACACTCGGAGAGGACCGATATGCCGTTCCAGTGCGGAATGATTATAGATATCTGACAGGGACGGCTTTCCGCTGCTGTCATGCCGCTTCCGAAAGCCCGTCAATCGGCTTTCTGCAATTCCTCCAACATGGATTTGGCGGACTGATCCTGGGGATTCCGCTGGATCCAGTCATTCAACACCGCAATGGCGTCTTCCTTCTGGTCCAGATCGCGGTATACCATCACCAGATAGGATACAATTTCCGGCAGATTTCGTTGCCAGGTATTCCACGTCTTCCGATCCAGGCCGGTTCCCCGAATACCCTGGCGCTGCACCGCCTCTTCCAGGGAGAGATAGGTATCATAGAGATCTTTCAGGATGTCTCTTCCCGTTTCGGGTTCGTTCAAATCCTGGATGTAACTCTGGCTCAGATGGAGCTTATTCCGCAGGGATAATCCGGGATCGTCCGCCAGATCGTCCAGTATGGCCCGTTCCTTGTCTTTGGCCCCCAGTTCGCCGTACAGTTGACCCACCTGGAGGTAGAGTTCTTTTGCTTCCATGGGGATCGTCTCCACCGGGAGATTGCGCTCCATTTCATCCAGCACCGCCAGGACCTTATTCTGCTTGTCCCGGATGACGGTTGTATCCTGGGGCGTGGACTGTTTGGCATCCTGCCACTGGAAATAATATTGGATCGCCAGCTGCATGTAGGCACTGCGGTAGTTTTGCAGCAGACGAATGATCTGGCGATTGTAATACACCTCCGGGTTCCCCAGGTTACGGAAGAGATACCCGCGTTGCGGCTCCCGGGTCGGGACCCGTTCTGCCGCCGGATGGTCCTTGGCCAGCATCCAT
The DNA here is from genome assembly GCA_003695105.1 of Fidelibacterota bacterium. Classification (GTDB taxonomy): domain Bacteria; phylum Fidelibacterota; class Marinisomatia; order Marinisomatales; family J089; genus J089. Next base: position 3,932 of record RFIZ01000260.1, on the reverse strand, counting down.
TCGGGAGTGAACTCCCGGGACCATTGCAGATCCCCGATCCGGTTCATCAGGTTGGCTTCCATCACCTCCGGGTCCACCGGATCGACCTTATGGCTGTAGAGATGGAACACCAGACCTTCCATGGTCAGATAATCATCCAGACCGATCTTGTTGGTGGGAGACACGGTGACGGCGAAATAAATGGGATATTTCCAGCGGGCGTCATTGATGATCCGCATGATCATCATGTCCTGGACTTTCAGGGCCGCGTTGGCATAGGTCGGTTCCAGAGTCCATTCCAGATAGCCATCAGGATTTTCCGGATCGTCCGGCACCGGAATCCGGACCTTTTGTTTTTTCCAGGGTTGCAGGCCGCTGGCCAGGTCATCGATCTGCTCATCGCTGAGGCGGATGAACCGTTCTCCGGGTGGACGGGAATCCCGTAATTGCTTGATATACCAGGGAGTGTTCAGCAGGCTGAGATTGGCCACGGTCACGTCCTTCCGGATTCCCTCCACTTCCTGCAGATACCAGAGGGGAAATGTATCGTTGTCTCCGTTGGTGAATATGATGGCATTGGGTTCACAGGATTGGAGGAAATTGTAACTCATGTCCCAGGCTACATAGTTCCCGCTCCGGTCATGTTCATCGTAATTGGCCCGGAGCATCAATCCGGGGATAAAGATCAGCATGCCGGCCACCGTAACCAGGCTGACCCGTTCCGCCAGTTTTTTCTCCCGTATATAGGTCGTTATCTGATCCAGAATGCCCGCGGCCCCGATACCGATCCACAGGGAAAACGCCAGAAAACTGCCCACATAGGAATAATCCCGTTCCCGGGGCTGAGGATTATCCTGATTCAAATAGATGATCACGGCCAGCCCGGTAAAGAAAAAGAGCGTAAAGATGGTAAAGGCCTGTTTCGGGTTTTTGTAAATGTTATACCCCAGGCCGAAAAGTCCCAGTAAGAGGGCCAGGGGCAGGCCGAACTGGAGCCAGTCCACTCCATCCTCCCGGGCATTGGCACCAAAGGGAGTCACGCCGGGATCGGTGGAGGGGCCTCGTCCGGCAAATTGCCAGAGAAAATACCGCCAATACATTTTCTTGACCTGGTAGTCCCAGAAGAAATCCCATTGCTTGCCAAAATTGTAAAAGGCGTATTCCCGGTTTTGCTGGGCGGAATATTCCCGGCCATGGGCGGGCCGCCCCACCACTTCCGGTTTGCTGGGCAGGCCCGGGTATTTCCGGGGCAACTGTCCGATCGCACCATACTGCTCCCGTTCCAGATAGGAAATCGCCGCCGGGATGGTTTCGGGATTGTTTTCATCGATGGAAGGATCCTGGTTAGATCGTATAAAGATCACCGTATAGGTGGAATACCCGATCAGAATCAGAATAATGGAGGAAAAGATCAATGACAGCACCACCCTCTTCCGGCGAATCGCCCAGACACCCACGCCCACAATGATCAACACCACCAGGGCCAGACCAAACAGACCGAAATCCAGCGCCAACCGCGGTAACCCCTTGATGATACCCGTATTGATGGTAAAAAAGGCGATTCCGGTGATGGCCACCACCGCCAGAAATGACTTCCATTCGAACTCCCGTTTCCGGAAATACATGACCAGGGCGATATAGGGCAGGGCCAGCAGGTTCAGGAGGTGGACTCCAATGGCCAGACCGATCAAATAAGCGATCAACAGCAAATACCGTTCCTGGTCCGGCTGATCGGCTTTCTCCGACCAGAGCAGAATCAACCAGATCACCATGGCAGTGAAAAAGATGCTCATGGCATACACTTCGGATTCAACCGCGTTGAACCAGTTGCTGTCGGTGACTGCAAAGACCAGGGCGCCTACCAAAGCGCCACCCATGGCAATCCACTGATCGGTACGGGAGCGCAACCCCTGACGCAATTCACCGATCAGTTTCACCAGGATCAGGTAGACCAGCATGACCGCCAGGGCGGTGGAGATGGGAGACATGAGGTTGACCCTGAAGCCGATATCCGGGTTGGTGGGCACCATGGAAAAAATCCGTCCCAGGAGGAGAAAGAGGGGACTCCCGGGAGGATGGGGGACTCCCAGGGTATAGGCGGTGGCAATGAATTCACCGCAATCCCAAAAGGACACGGTGGGTGCCATGGTGGAGAAATACAACAGAAACGACAGGATAAACAACAGCCCTGCCAGGATTCGATTCTTCCGTTGAAATGAGGCCATAGGTAGACTTCCTAAACTACGCGTTTGCTTCCGGTGCATCGGAGGAATTACCGGAGGATTGACGACGAATTTCTTCTTCGTAGGTGTCTTTCAATTCTCCCAGGAGGGAACTGAGATACGCATCTTCTTCCGGCTTCAGGCTGCGATCCAGTCGTTTATACAGCATATCCAGCATATCGATGGTAATCGCCGCCTGTTTCAGATTGGTTTCCACTTTTCCGGTATGGGGATGTTTCATTCTTCCCAGAGCCAACCAGGCCGTATGGACGATCGAACTGATCAATTGGTCGAACAGTTGGTCTTCCGTGAGTCCGCTTTGCAATGTCATGATGTACGGCGATTCCTTGTGACGGTTCCAGAGATTTTCCGGAGGAGTCAAGCCGAAGAATTTAGGGGCATCGTCCGGTTGGATAGAACTGAAATCATGACGGACGCTGACAGACCAGGACGATGGAAGATCCCGCCTCCGGATTCCGGAGACCTTTCATCCAGGATCTCACTCCCCGGAACAGGCCCCGGACCTGCGATCCGGCCGGCCCCATTTGCCGCTCCGACAATAGACAGATATACCACGGATCCAGCGGCAGGGTATGCACAGAACGGACGGTCCAATTCTGCTCCTCAAGAAGGATTCGCAAGCGTTCCGGAGTAAAATGATAGACGTGTCGCGGCACATCCCAGGCTGCCCAGTTCGGTCCATAGCGCATTGCTTCCCAGGAGGCGGCATTGGGTACGGCCACGATCAACCACCCGCCCTCAGCCGCCAAACCCGCCAATCGACCCAGGATGTCGCCGGGGTGGTACAGGTGTTCCAGCACATGCCAGAGAGTGATGACCTGGAAGCGCAGGGACGACAGGACGGACAGGTCCTCCGGAGTAACAATCCTGCCCGGCAAATGGCGTTCGGCCCGCGTCCGGGCCGCCTCGGCCGGTTCCACCCCCCACACCTCCCAGCCGTGCCGGTCCAGGGCCCGCAGGAATTCTCCTACCCCGCAACCGTAATCCAACAGGCGACCGCGTTCGAAACCCGTATGGCGATGGAGAAAGGCCCGCTTTCTTCCTGCCCCCCAACGCCGGGCCAGGGTGTAGGCTCTCTCCCAAAGCGTATGAACTTGTTCCTGATGTGACAGGTACTCTTCCGAGCGGTAATACCGGCCCAGTTCACTTTCTGCCGGCCGGTGACCCGTAAACTGTAACCGGCAGGTCTGACACCGAAAGATCGGAAAGAGATCGCCGCTCACCAAAGCGTCCCGGGCCCGGAAGAGAAGCACCACATCACCAGAACCGCAGTGAGGACAGATTTCCGGCGTATCAACTGAAGCGGACATATTCCAGATAAGGTTGATAATGAGTCAAAAAATGAGTCCGCAGGGCGACATGTTCCGGTTGGCGCAAATGAGGATCTGCCCGAATCAGGTCAAAGGCCGCCTGGCGCGCCTGCCGGATGATGGGACCGTCATGGACCAGATCGGCCAGTTTGAACTTGATAAATCCGCTTTGCCGCAGACCAAAAAACTCTCCCGGTCCCCGGAGTTTCAAATCTTCATCGGCGATGGCAAAGCCGTCGGTCGTCTGTTCCATAATGCGCAGTCGCTGTTCCGCCTGGTCCGTGGATCCGCGTTGCACCAGAATGCAATAGCCTTTTTCCCGGCCTCGTCCCACCCGGCCCCGCAATTGATGCAACTGGGTCAGGCCGAAGCGTTCCGCATGTTCGATCAACATCACCGT
>RFIZ01000001.1 GCA_003695105.1 Fidelibacterota bacterium | reverse complement strand
GGTTCCGGGGTCGTGTCTTCCTGAAGGCGGAGTTCCGGCGCTTCCGTCTTCCCCTCCGGGGCCGGCGGTTCACTTTCCTCCTGATCCGATGTGTCTTCTTCCCGAAACCGCAGGACCGATTCTCCCGGGGCTTCTTCCTCCGGAGCGGGCGACGTCTCGGCCGGACTGGCTTCCACCCCCAGGATGTCTTCCGGTAACTCGATTTCCTCGGCGGAACGGGTGGCCTGAAAACTGGGCGGCGATTCCTCTTCCGGCGGCGGAGAGGCCGGTTCGCTGCCCGGGGCCACAGAGGTACTCACCGCGGAGGGAGTGAACGACTCGGGAATGTTTTGCTTCCATCGGGAGGAGGTGACCCGTTTTTTGGGCTTGGGTCCGGGACCGGCCGCCAGCTGGCGTTTCAGCCGCCGGATATTGGCCGCGGCGCGGGGATGGGTGGGACAGTGCTGATGAATATATTTCCATACCTGCAGGCGGGCCGCCGGCGACCGGTGGAGCTTGCGTTGAACCTCCACCAGTAATTCCATCCCCCGGGCGTGGTATTGACCGGCGGACTGGAGCGATAACAGGCATTTTTCCGCTTCATCCAGCCGCCCCATTTCCTTCAAAACCCGGGCCTGAAGGTAGAGCCCGTCCACATGTTGGGGATGGTATTCCAGTCCGATTTCACAGACTTTCAGGGCTCGTTCCAGATCCCCCGACTGGAGATACTGATCCGCCAGGACCGGGAACAGAACCGTGTCCATGTGGCGGGCAAAATAGGTTTCCAGTTCCTGTCGGTTGGTCAGATCCATCAGCGGCGATGTTCAGCCACCCAGTGCTGAATATAGTCGATGGTTTCCTGAACGGGGGTTCCGGGACCGAACAGTTTGCCTACGCCCAGAGAGGCCAGGCGTTTCATGTCTTCCTCGGGAATAATCCCGCCTCCGGTCAGCAGGACATCATCCAGACCCTGTTCCCGCATCAGGTCCAGTACCCGGGGAAAAATGGTCATATGCGCGCCGGAGAGAATGGACAGGGCAATCACATCCACATCTTCCTGAACGGCGGCGGACACAATCATTTCCGGCGTCTGGCGCAAACCCAGATAGATCACTTCCATCCCGGCGTCCCGGTAGGCCGAGGCCAGCACTTTGATACCCCGGTCATGGCCGTCCAGCCCCGGTTTCGCCATCAGGATACGTATCGGTCGGTCCATGATTCCTCAAATCATTGGTTGGATAAAGTTACAAAGGAATCCACAGGATTTCACCTGTTTCGACGTCTATTTCCGGGCGCTGTCCAGGACGAAGGTCACCGGGCCGTCATTGATCAGTTCCACTTCCATCATGGCGCCGAATTCGCCTTCCGCCACGGTGACGCCCCGCTCCCGGCAGAGGGCAATAAAACGCAGGTACAGTTCCCGGCCCCGGTCCGGCGGCGCCGCATGGACAAAACTGGGACGCCGGCCCTTCCGCCAGTCCCCGCACAGGGTAAACTGGCTGATGATCAGCAGTTCGCCTCCCACGTCCAGCAGTGACCGGTTCATTTTCCCCTGCCCGTCATTGAAGATCCGGAAGGGCAGGATTTTGTCCACCAGAAACCGGGCGTCGGTCTCGTTATCCGTATCCATGACGCCCAGAAAAATGACCAGTCCCCGGGAAACGGCCCCGACGGTGCGGGACCCGACCCGGACGGAAGCACTGGTGACCCGCTGGAGGACGGCAATCATTCGATCCAGACGTTGGATTTGCCGAACCGGTCCCGGAGCCAGCCGATGAATTCCCGGTCGGAGGAGACCCGGATATTGTGGGCGTGGATGATGCGCTGCTCGTTCTGGCGGGTCTTCAAATGAAACGTCAGTTTACACGTACCCCGGTACCGCTCCGCCCGTTGCCGCAGGGCTTCCAGTTCTTCGGGGGTGACCTCGTCCTCCCGGAACCGGATGTGCAGGCAGGTGGAAAAATACTCCCGCACGTTTTCCAGGCCCACCACTTCGTCGGCAATCAGTTTCAGGTCACTGAAATTGGAGCTGTCCGACGTTTTGCCCACGATAAACACCACCCGGTCGTTTTCCACCAGGTGGTGGTAGCGATCGTAGACGGAAGCAAACATGACCACATCCGCCTGTCCCCCCAGGCAATCCAGATTGAAGAAGGCCATGGGCTGGTTCCGCCGGTCGAACTGGATCCGCAAATTGGTGATCATCCCTCCCAGACGGACATGTTCCTCCCCTTTCAGCCGGGTGGAGTCGGTAAAATCGATGGTACTGAATTCCTCCAGGTCTTCGGCGTATTTCAGGAGTGGATGTCCCGAAATGTACATCCCCACCACCTGTCGTTCCCGGTCCAGGGCTTCGCTTTCGGTCCAGTCCGGCACCTGAGGCAATTGCGGGGTCTTGTGCACCGGGGCCAGATCACCGGAAGCAAAGAGGTCCACCTGATCGGCTGCTTTCCGCTGCTGGATCTGTTGCCCGTACCGCAGGGCCTCTTCCACCGCGGCAAATTTCTGGGCCCGGGACCCTTCCAGGCGATCCATGGCTCCCGCCAGAACCAGACTTTCGATCACTTTCTTGTTCACCACGCTCAGGTCCACCCGTTCACAAAATTCATACAGGGTCCGGAAGGGGCCGTTGGCCTCCCGTTCCGCCAGAATGGCCTTGAGAGCTTTGGACCCCACATTCTTGATGGCATTCAGGCCAAAGGAAATCGTATGGTCATCCACGGGATGAAAGTCCGCCACGGACACGTTCACGTCGGGCGGGTCCACCCGGATGCCCAGTTTCCGGCATTCATTGATCAGAATCACCACCCGGTCCAGGTCCGACATTTCCGTGGACAGGTTCGCCGCCATGAATTCCGCCGGATAATGGGTTTTGAGCCAGGCCGTCTGGTAGGCCACATAGGCATAGGCGGTCGCATGACTTTTATTGAAGCCGTACTGGGCAAATTTTTCGATCAGGGCCGCGATTTCATCGGCCTTCTTGCGGGAGATCCCCTGTTCCACCGCACTGGCCTTGAACTTGGCCAGCATTTCCTCCATCTTTTCCCGGATCTTCTTGCCCATGGCCTTGCGCAGGGAATCGGCTTCCGCCATGGTGAAGCCGGCGATGCGGTTGGCGATTTGCATGACCTGTTCCTGGTAGACGATGATACCATAGGTTTCCCGCAGGATGGGCTCCAGGGCCGGGTGCGGATATTCGATTTTTTTCCGGCCCTGTTTCCGGGCTATGAAATCTTCGATGTTTTCCATGGGGCCCGGCCGGTAGAGGGCGTTCATGGCGATCAGGTCTTCGATTTGGGTGGGTTTCAGTTTTTTGAGATATTCCCGCATTCCGGAGGATTCGAATTGAAACACACCGATGGTCAGGCCCTTCCCGAACAGGTCGTACACCTGGGGGTCGTCCAGGGGGATGGAACCGATGTCGATGGTTTCGCCCTTCCGGGCGATCAGTTTCACCGCCTGGTCAATCACGGTGAGATTCCGCAGCCCCAGAAAATCCATTTTCAGCAGTCCCAGGGCTTCCAACCCCTTCATGTCGTACTGGCTGACCACGTCATCCGTCTGGGGAGATTTGTAGAGCGGAATATAGTCGGTCAAATCCCCCGGCACAATCAACACGCCGGCGGCATGGGTGGAGGCGTGGCGGTTCATCCCTTCCAGGACCCGGGCGTGCTGGATCAATTCCTTGTACTTGCCTTCGGCCATCTGCCGGAATTCCGGATTTTTCTCCATCGCCTTGTCGAGGGTGATTTTCAGTTCCGCCGGAATGGCCTTGGCGATCCGGTCCACTTCCCCGAAGGAATAGCCCATGACCCGGCCCACGTCCCGGACCACCGCCCGGGCTTTCATGGTCCCAAAGGTGATGATCTGAGTGACGGAATTCTCCCCGTAGACCCCTTTGATATAATTGATGACTTCTTCCCGGCGGTTGATACAAAAATCGATATCGATATCCGGCATGCTGATCCGGTCCGGATTCAAAAAGCGTTCGAACAACAGACCGTGTTTCAAAGGATCAATGTCGGTGATGCCGAGAACGTAGGACACCAGACTGCCGGCGGCGGATCCCCGGCCCGGTCCCACGGGAATGGCGTGCTCTTTGGCATAATGAACAAAATCGGACGTGATCAGAAAGTAACCGGCGAACCCCATCTTTTTGATGACGGACAGTTCGTAGTCCAGACGTTGTTTTATTTCGGGCGTTTCTTCCGGATAGCGTTTTTTCAATCCCTGTTCGCAGAGCGACCGGAGATAGGCGTCCGGGTTTTTCTCCGGAAAATCATCGGGAATGGGAAACCGGGGGAGATGAATGTGTCCCATGGGGATGTCCAGATCGATGGAATCGGCGATCCGGCGGGTATTTTCCAGCGCCTGGGGAAATTCCCGGAAGAGGTGATACATCTCATCCTGGGATTTGAAATAGAACTGGGGCGTGGCGTAGCGCAGGCGATTGGGATCGCTCCGGTCCTTGCCCGTCCCCAGACAGATATGAATATCGTGCGCTTCCCAGTGTTCCTGCCGGGCGTAATGGGCGTCATTGGTGGCCACCAGCGGCAGGTCCAGTTCCCGGGCCAGTTTGGTAATGCGGTCGATATTCACCGCCTCTTCGGGAATGTTGTGATTTTGAATTTCCAGGTAAAACCGCCCGGGAAAGATTTCCGCCAGTTCCAGGGCGGCGCGCCGGGCGGCGTCGGGATCGTTGCGCAACAGCCATTCCGGCACTTCCCCTTTCAAACAGGCCGACAGACAGATCAAACCTTCGTTGTATCTCCGGAGCAATTCCTTGTCCACCCGGGGTGAATAATAAAAGCCTTCCAGATAGCCGTGAGTGACCAGCTTCATCAGGTTTTTATAGCCGGTATAATTCTGAGCCAGCAGGATGAGATGATTGGTGCCGCGGCCGCCCTCCGCCGTCCGTTTCTTGTCGAACCGACTGCCCTGGGCCACATACACCTCACAGCCGATGATGGGTTTGATGCCGGCTTTTCGGGCGGTCTGATAGAACGGAATCACACTGAAGAGATTCCCGTGTTCGGTCACCGCCACCGCATCCATTCCCAGATCCTGCACGGTGCTCACCAGCGTGGGAATGCGCTGGGCCCCGTCCAGGAGACTGTAGTCAGAATGATTGTGTAAATGGACGAATTCGGCGCTCATGGAAACCAAAGGAAGTGTACGGCATCAAAATCCGGGCCTGATATTACGGAATTCGGAAGGGAATGCTAAATGAGCTTTCCATTTCTCGTCGATCGGTTCCGGTATCGGAACCCGGGGGAAAACGCAGGTACATCCCGATGACCGACGGGAGAGACCTTCCGCCGTCGACATCGGCAGGGGCCGGTTCCGGTCTGTCGATCAACGCTTTCTGCCAACAGATGGAAGGATGTAAATTTTTTCATGGTTACACTCATCGATTTTCTCTTCCAGCTCCTGACGCTGGCGTTGCTCGTCCGGGTCGTTTTGTCCTGGATCCCTCATAACCCCTACAACGAAGTCATCCTGTGGCTGTACCGGATCACCGACCCGCTCATCCGTCCCTTCCAACAGCTCATCCCACCGCTGAACATCGGCGTGGATCTGTCCCCCCTCTGGGCCTTTTTCGCCCTGGGCATCCTGCGGAAACTGGTCATCTGGCTCCTGACCTGACAAACGGCATGAAGCGTGCTTTTCTTCTGACTGCCGGGCTGGCGCTGGTGATGAGCTGCGCGCCCACCACCCCGCCCGTCTTTCCCATCGCCCATCCCGATTACCCCTCCGATCTGGGAGTGGTCAAGCGGGAAGACTGGGGCTGGAAAGCGCTTCGGGACACGATTCCCCAGCACACCATTCAGCGCATTACGATCCACCACAGCGGGGTCTATTTCCCGGACGATAAGGATCCGGTGGAATACCTGCGGCATCTCCAGGAATGGAGCCGCACCGAACGGCCCTGGATCGATATTCCCTACCACTTCATGATCGATCTGAACGGGGTGATCTATGAATGCCGGCCCCTGAATTATCCCGGGGACACCAACACGACCTACGATCCCCGGGGGCATGCCCTGATCTGTCTCATGGGAAATTTCGAAGAACAGAAGGTGACCCAGGCCCAATGGAATTCCCTGATAAAACTGACGGCTTTCCTGTCCCGCACCTATGAAGTGCCCCTCTGGAATGTCAAGGGCCACAAAGATTACGCCGAAACCCTTTGCCCCGGGAAGGACCTCTATCAATACCTGGAATCGGGCGAACTTCAGGCCCATGTGCAACGTCTGTTGGACATGACCCCCGCCTTCCCGACCGAAAACGAATGACCGCAACCTTCCTCTGAGACCTGACTTTCCTCCCCCAAGAACGGCCTTCCCGGAGATCCGGATCCACCCCATGACCATCCGGCGGTTCATCCTCTTTCTGCTGGTGTTCCCGGCGGTGATCGCCCGGGCCCAGGCGCCCCAGCAGTGGATTTCCCTGGGGGACTTTCCACTGGAAAGCGGAGCCCAAATCCTCAACGCCCGACAGGGGTATCGCCGGTACGGATCCGCCGACCTGACCGCCCGGCCGGTGGTCGTGGTACCCACCTGGTTCGGCGGCCATTCCGCCGACCTGGCGGCCCTCACCGGCCCGGACAACCTGCTGGACACGACCCGTTTCACCTTTCTGGTACTGGATGCCCTGGGGAACGGAGTGTCGTCCTCTCCGTCCACCAGTTCCGATCAACCGGCAGCGGCCTTCCCCCGCTTTACCATCGGGGACATGGTCCGGGCCCAATATCAGGCCCTCACCCGGGGACTGCAGCTTCATCACGTCTATGCCATTCTGGGCGGGTCCATGGGAGGGATGCAGGTGTTTCAATGGGTGGTGGACTATCCCGGTTTCATGGACAAAGCCGTCAGCTACGTGGGGGTCCCCTGGCTATCGGCCCACAGCCGCCTGGTGCTGGAAGCGGAACTGGCGGCCATCCGGGCCGGACAGGAGGCCGCCCTGCCGGACAGCATCATCGCCAACGAGGTGGCCCTGATCCAGGTGTTGAACGCCTATACCCCCGCCTACCGCAATCGCCGGACCCGGCGGGATTCCGTGCCGGACTTCATCCGCGCCTATGAACAGCGGTTCCGACAGCGCTTTCGACTCTGGGACTGGACCCGCCAGGTGCAGGCCATGCTGGTCCACGACGTCACCCGTCCCTATGGACACGACCTGGAGGCGACCCTCTCCCGGGTACGGGCGCCCTGTCTGATTATCGTCTCCCGGCAGGACCACCTGGTCACGCCCGAACCGGCCCGGGAATGGGCCCGCTCCGCCGGTGCAACCCTGGTGGAATTCGACAACGACTGCGGTCATCTGGCCCCCGGGTGTGAGAAGGAACGCTTCGTTCGGGTTGTGAATCAATTCCTGCGCCAGTAAACTCCCGGCTGGCGGATAAACGTCTTTCTCTGGTTTAAACCCAATCAAGGAGTAGTTGTGACACACCCTGAATCGCCGCCGGTGGCTCCGGTGGTCCTGATTGTCCTGGACGGCGTGGGACATAACGAAAACCCCCGGGGCAATGCCGTGCTGGCCGCCCGGACACCCTTTCTCGATCACTTGCACTCGCGCTACCCTTCCTGTCTGCTGGACGCCTCCGGTGAAGCCGTGGGCCTGCCGCCGGGTTTTCAGGGATCCAGCGAAGTGGGGCATCTCTGCATGGGCGCCGGCCGGGTCATTGAACAGGAATTGAAACGGATCAACGATCAATTGGCTTCGGGCGCTCTCTACCGGACGTCCTGGTGGCAGCGGGCGGTAGCCAACTGGAAAACCCGGAACTCCCGACTCCATTTTCTGGGCCTGTTGCAGGACGAAGGCGTCCACGCCCATCAGGATCATCTTTTCCGCATGCTGCGGCAGGCGCGCCAGGAAAACCCGGCGGGTGAAATCGTCGTGCATCCCTTTCTGGACGGGCGGGACACGCCCCCCCGGAGCACCCTGGAATACTGGGCCCAACTGCGGCCGGTCATGGAGGAAATCGGCCACTGCCGGATCGGCACCTTCATGGGACGCTATTACGCCATGGACCGGGCCAAAAACTGGGACCTCACCGATCAGGCCTACGCCTGCCTGGTGGCCGCCAAAGGGCGGGTCGTGGCGGATCCGGAGGCGGCCGTCGAGGCGTCCTATGAACAGGACCGCACCCCTACCGGGGAACCCATGGGTGACGAATACATTCCGCCCCATGTGGTGGAAGGCTACACAGGCATCCAGGACGGCGACAGCGTGATCCATACCAATTACCGCCAGGACCGGGCGATCCAGCTCTCCATGGCCTTCGTGGAAGACACCTACCCGGGCAAGAGGTCCCGGCGCCCCCGGGTGGTGTACGTGGGACTCACCCGCTACTACGATGAATTTCAACCCTATCTCCTCCAGACGGATTCGACCGAATCCGCCGCGCTGACGAATCTGGTGGGGGAAATCATTTCCCGCCGGGGCTGGCGCCAATTGCGGATCGCCGAAACCCAGAAATTTCGCCACGTCACCAGTTTTTTCAACGGCAAGTCCACCACGCCCTTTCCGGGCGAGGATCAGGTGGAAATTCCCAGTCGTTTTGATCCCGCCAGTTTCGCCGACCATCCCGAGATGGACGCCCTGCCGGTGACCGAAGAAGTGCTCCGGCGACTGGAGGACAATCCTTATTCCTTCATTCTGATCAATTACGCCAACGGAGACATGGTGGGACACACGGGCAATTTCGAGGCGGCGAAGACGGCTCTGGAAGTGATCGACGGTTGCCTGAGCCGGGTGGTGCCGGCCATCTTGGAACGGGGAGGAAAAATTCTCCTCACCGCCGACCACGGCAATTCCGACCAAATGATCGATTACGAAACCGGCCGGGTGCGCACCAGCCATTCCACCCAACCGGTGGACTGTGTCTACATCGCCGGTGATGCCTCTTCGTACCGGATGCGGGAGCGGGGCATCCTGCCGGATATCGGACCCACCCTGTTGCAACTTCTGGGGCTCCCCGTCCCGCCGGACATGACGGCCACACCCCTGTTAAACCCCAAAACCTGAGGAGACATCTCATGCTCTTGTCAACCACTCCCTCCCTGGAAGGCTCGTCCATCAAATCCTATCTGGGCGTCGTCACCGGCGATGCCATTCTGGGCGCCAACATTTTCCGCGATCTGTTCGCCGGCATCCGGGACATCATCGGCGGTCGGGCGGCAGCCTACGAAGAAGAATTACGCAAAGCCAAGGACATCGCCCTGGAGGAAATGCAGGCCGAAGCCCGCAAGCTGAGCGCCAACGCCATCGTCGGCGTGGATCTGGACTACGAAACCCTCTCCGCCTCCACCGCCGGAAATATGCTCATGGTGAGCGCCAGCGGCACCGCCGTAGTGGTGGAACCCTCCTGACCGACAACCAAACCGGCCACAGGGAGTCTAATCCCTACTTACGGAAAGGATACGCGATGAAACGCAATACTACCGCTCTCCTCCTGGTCCTGCTCCTGACCACTCTGGGCTGGTCCCGGGACCGAACCATTGTGCGCTTCGGTGATGACGTGCGCGTCAACCGCGATCAATCGCTGGAAGCGGTGATTTCCATCGGCGGGGACGTCCAGATTTTCGGAGAAATCACCGAATCTGCCGTTTCCTTCGGCGGAGATGTGTATCTGGGTCCCTCCGCCCGGGTGCAGGGCGACGTGGTGTCCATCGGCGGCCATATCTATCCGGAACCGGGAGCCGAAATCGACGGCGACCTGGTGGAAATGAGCCCCTTCCACTGGCGGCACCATTTCGGCTTCAGCCCCTTCTATCCGGGGCCCCTGCATTATCTGGCATTTTTACCTCTGATCGGGTTCCTGGCCGTGGGCATCCTCCTGGCGCTTTTGTTCCCGGAGACCTTTGTCACGCTGGGGAACCGGCTGGAGGTGGAACCGGGAAAAGCGCTGCTTTACGGCCTGGGCCAAAGTCTGTTCTTTGTGCCGGTGTTGATTTTTCTGGTGATCACCATCGTGGGCATCGCCCTGATCCCCATCGTCGTCGTGGCGGTGGTGCTGGCAGGATTCCTGGGCTATTTCATCAGCGCCTCCCTGGTGGGACGCCGGCTCCTCCAGGGATTGCATCAATCGCAGTCCAGTCTCCTGATTCAGGTCGTGCTGGGCCTGCTCCTGCTGGCGGTGCTGGGCTGGGTACCCTTCCTGGGAGGACTGATCAAGGCCCTGGCCTTTTTGCTGGGCTTTGGTGTCGTGGGAATGGCGGTCCTGGACTACCGGGAGCGGAAACGCCGGGAAAAATCCGTTTCCCTGCCCGTCGAAGAAACTCCGGATGACACCCCCGCCGGAGAGGAATGAAATGATCACGGTCGGCGTCAGTGATTTTGTGCGGCGCCAGGTCCCCGGATCGGGAAAAACCTGGTTCCGGCACCTGACTTTCGAAGACCTGGCCCGCCATGCCGCCGCAGAGCTGGCGGCCGGCCATTTC
>RFIZ01000259.1 GCA_003695105.1 Fidelibacterota bacterium | reverse complement strand
GTCATCCTGTTCGACGAGATCGAAAAAGCGCACCCGAATGTGTTGAACATTCTCCTCCAGATTCTGGATGACGGTCGATTGACGGACACCAAAGGCAGGACCGTCAATTTCAAGAACACGATCATCATCATGACGTCCAATCTGGCTCAGACGGAATTGAAGCAATTCCTGCGACCGGAGTTTCTCAACCGGATCGATGACATCATCCGTTTCCGGGACCTGGATACGGCTGTGATTCGTCAGATTGTGGACCTGCAACTGTCCCAGGTTCAGGAACAGGTGCGGAGTACGGATGTGGAGCTGGAGGTGGAAGAATCCGTCCGGGACTATCTGACCCGCAACGGCTATGATCCTGAATACGGGGCCCGACCGGTGCGACGGATCATCAAACAGGAAATTTTGGCGGAATTATCCCGGCAACTGTTACTCCATCCGGAGGCGAAGAAGGCGATTGTGACGCTTGCGGGCGACACGATCCAGGTCAAACCGCTGGCAGTAGAAGAACCGGAACGTCTGGCGTCTTAAGCGTCAGGCGTTCCCACTTCCACCCGGGCGCGACCCAGTTCCTTGGCTTTGTACAAACCGGCGTCGGCAATGTCAATCAGCCCCTGGGGATCTTCTCCGTGGGTCGGGAAATGGGAAACCCCGGCACTGAAGGTGAAAGTGATTTCCTGATCGTTCCAACGAACCCGGACCTCATCCTGTAATTTCTGGAGCAGTGTCTCTACCGTCTTGATGGCGCCCTCGATCTCGGAGCGTTCCATGATCAGGAAAAATTCTTCGCCCCCCCAGCGACTCAGGATATCGGTGGTGCGGATGTTATTCTGAATGAACCGGGTGAAGGTGATCAACACCTGGTCACCGCAGGAATGACCGTAGGTGTCGTTGATGGATTTAAAGTGGTCCAGATCCATCATCACCAGCGTCAGGCCGTCTCCGTGGCGGCGATGCAATTTGATCTGACGCATCAATTCCTTCTGGAAAAAGCGCCGATTGTAGATCTGTGTCAGGGGGTCCAGATAGATGGCGTGCTCCAGATCATATTGCCGTTTCAGAATGGAACTGATCTTGGCCAGCATTTCATCCCGGTTGATGGGTTTGATGATGAAATCGTCCACGCCGCCCAGATAGGCCCGAATGCGTTCCGGCAGGGATTCGACTCCCGTCATGAAAATGAACGGTATCAGCCGCAGCTGAGAATGGCTTTTGATGGTTTTCAGGATTTCAAATCCATTGGGGCGCATCTGGATATCACAGAGGATGATATTGGGGGCGTTTTGAAAGACCAGTTCCTGGGCCGATTCGGCGTTTTCCAGTACATCCAGAACCTGGACTTCATATCCGGCTTTTTCCAGATGATACTTGATGGGAGCGATGAAATAATGATCATCTTCCAGAATGAGAACTTTGACAGGCGTGTCCATAGTGGTAGCTTTCTGTGTTGGAGTAGGAGGGAGGGTCAGGCTTTGAATTCCTGCACCGTTTCTTCCAGCTTTTTTTCAAACGAGGTGAGGAGTCCTTCCAATACCACATGATCGGGGATCATGGCGGCTCGTTCGATTTGTGCTCCAATGTCCGTGAATTCATCCAGTCCATATCCGCCGCCGCTACCCTTCATATTATGGCCAAACTTTTGGACTTCCAGGTAATTCTTGTCTTCCAGGTTGGCTTTCACTTCCGGTAGGGCGTTTTGTAAAAAGTCCAGATATTGACGAATGAGTTCCCGGAATTCGGGATCGTTGAAATAATCATTTCCCACGGTACACCTCTATTTCATTGTGGTTGACAGGTTCCAGGAGTTCACCTGCAATACAAACCAGTCGAGTTTACTGTAAAAAGCAGGTGAGATTCAATCAATCGGTCCGGCCATTTCCTTGGAGCGCCGAGCCGATCCCGACTTGAATATTCTGGAAAATCGGGCTAAAATTGCGGGTCCAAGAAGGAGGAGGAAGACTCATGGCCAATGAAGAAACTCTCACCGGTTGGAAAGATGTATTGTTTAAAAAGAAATACCCACTCTGGGTTCTGCTGGCGATTACCCTTCTCTACGCCATCATATTTTATATCTCCATCAATTCCCTCTAATCCGATCAGGACTCAGGGAACCGGTACGCTGATCGTCTGAGCATTCCCGCAGGCGAAATTCAGGGTAAAATCGAACGTGGTCCCGGAAAAGCCTCCGGTCACGGCGGCGTTTCCCGAGGGATTTTTGTAAATCCGCATGCGGAAAGTCTGAGTCTGATTGGCTGTCCAGGTGGGATTGCCATAGGTGCAGCCGGAAAAAGAAATGGTGGCCTGGATATTACTGTCGATACGCTGCCGCGGGATGGATCCGCAGGCTGCCACGTTGGCCCGCCATACGTTGGTTCCCCCGACTTGAATCAATTCTAGGTAGGCGGTCGAGGCGGCGAAATCTGAACTGACTACAATACTGGTCAGTTCACCGCTCACGTAGCCGGGATTTTGCCAGGGAATGTACACATTGCGGGCGTTGCTGGAGACCGTACCGTTCAGTGAAAGGCTGGGATCGCCGCAAACGCCGGTGGTGGTAAAGGAAATGGTCTGGGTGGGAGCCGTCACCGAGTGGAATTGGATGGTGAAATTGGTCCCCCGCATGTCCACCGGATTCCCAGTCCCGTCGGCGGCATCCTTGAAGATCAACGGTCCGATAGTCATGTCACCCGAATAAATCTGGATTTTATTCCCCAGGATGATCTGACTGCCGCTGGGGGAGAGGGCCGTGCTGTTCACATCCCATTTCCAGTGGGAATTTCCGGCAACTTTCACTTCTTCCAGATAGGGTGTGGCGCAATTCCAGCAATTCTGGCCGGCGGCACTCCAGCTCAGGGTCAGCTTGTTGATGGGCATGGTCACACTGCCGGAATTGTGCACGTCGAAATACACTTCGTTCTGCGTCGTGGATTCCACCGCGGCGGTGCCCGATTTGTAGGTGACGTTGCCGTAGCTGGCGTAAATATTGATTTCGATATTGTCGTTGGAGGTTCGATTTCCCGGCGTCACGGATACGGACTTCAAGACCGTATCCCCGGCGGAAGTGGCCCGGATTTGATGAATCCCGATGGGAACCGAACCGATGAAATAACCGGTGTTGGCGTCATAGCTGAGTGTATGGTAAGACCCGGCGTATTTGATTTCCACTTTGCCGGCATTGCCGTCCACTTCCACGTCGTTCTTGGTCAGGAGGCGAACTTTGACGGAATTGTTCAACAGCTCATTGACGCTGTTGCCGATTTTCTGGGTGATGGTGTCCCCGTCAGCGGGGGTGTAGATGACGGGCGGTTGGGTCGGATCGGAAGGTACGACGTAGACGTAGTTATTGCCCCAGGCATCGGTGAGATAATAATTGGGGTCGTCTGAGAACCCGATGTCGATATAGGGTCCGTCCCACCCGGGCACTCCGGATACGTTCGAGACCAGATCCTGGAGGGTGGGCGGCAACTGGCCGGTGTCACCGATATAACCGTAATTGGTGCGGATGTTGTTTTCCATGATATCGGGATTCCCCACGATACCTTCAGCCAGCACTTTCATTTCCGCAATGGTGCCGTTGACGTTTGCGTTTTTAAATACCCTTCGCATGGAACGGGCTCCGATTCCGGCTAAAATGCCGATTATGATGATCACCAGAACCAGTTCGATCAGGGTGAACCCGGGTTGAAATTTGGGAAGTGTCTTGCTGTGGGAATTCATCGTAGTTTTGCAGAAAGGTAATGACCTTCCGGAAATTCTGCAACAGTCCATGTCACTCGTCGCTCTGATTCGCCGCTCCTTTCAACGGCCCTGGTTTCCTCCCCTGATCCTGGTGGCCGGGACCTGGCTGATGTACGGACTGTTTCCCTTTCCCGGGTTTCGCCGCTGGGACAGTCTCATGACAGCCACGGTGCTGCACCAATGGGAGCGGGTGGGACTCCGGCAAATCTTTTACTTTGCTCACACCCTGGTGATACCCGCTACCCGGATCGTGGCTCTCATCGCTCCCCGATTGGATCCTCTGGTGGTGGTCTCCCTGCGGGAAACACTGTTGGCCGGGGTGAATACGGCTCTCCTATATGGCTTTCTCCGGCAGGTGACCGGACTCCGGTCCGGGGCCTTCGTGATGGCCCTGGCTTCCATTTTTCTCCACGGTCGCTGGCTGTTGGTGACCCATGGAGAAGAAAAGGAAATGCTGCTGCTGTTGCAACTGCTTCTGCTCCGCTGGGGTTGGCTCTGTCTCCGGGAGACGTCTGCCGGCCGTACCTCCCCCGCCCTGCGGTCCTTTCGCTGGGAAATCCTGGGAGCGCTCATGGCCCTGGCGGTGGCCGTCCATTTGGAAAACGGTTTGATGGTTCTGACGTTGGCCATGGTGCTGGTCCGGGACAGCTTCCGGAAAAAATTCCCCTGGAATATTCTGATCAGGACCGGAGGAATGGCCTTCCTGCTGGCTTTGGCCTGGTTCGCCTGGTTGATCGTGGGAGTTAATCACATTCATACCGGGGCCGGCGCCTGGCGCTGGTTGATGGAATACCACGTAACCGGAGAATTTTTCAACGTCAATCCGCATCTGGATGACCAGGCTCTGGAAGCCTGGAAGGGATTCCGCCGCCTGTTGATGGGTGCCCAGGGAGAACACGGACTGCTGGGCCTGGAACTGATGGCGGGACTGACCCTGACCGGCCTTACAGTCGTCCGGTCCTGGAGGCGGGATCCCAGGTCAACCACCCTGGCCCTGATCTTTCTGGGAATGATGACCCTCCACTTCTTTTACTGGTTGCCCTGGGATCCGGAACAGTGGCTTCCGGTGATTCCCATGGGTTCGGGTCTCATCCTGAATGCCTGGGGAACGTTCGGGCGACGGTTCGAAACCCTGTTGTTTGCCCTGACGCTGGTGCTGGCAATCGC
>RFIZ01000258.1 GCA_003695105.1 Fidelibacterota bacterium | reverse complement strand
TGAAACAGATGACAGTACGGAGCGGCGGTCGCACGATCCGGACCCAGGGCAGCCGTTCCAGCTGGAAAAAAGCCATCGTGACGTTGAAGGAAGGCTATTCAATCGATTTACTGAAAGGTGAAACGGCCAGTTAATTATGGGTATTCGTGAATTAAAGCCAGTAACTCCCGGAAGTCGGTTCGCCTCGCGATCTGATTTCAGTGATATTACCAAATCCACGCCGGAAAAAAGTCTCACCGTGGCGCTGCGGAAATCCGGTGGCCGGAACAACCATGGCCGCATTACTGTCCGGCATCGGGGTGGAGGTCATCGTCGGCGGTACCGGGTGATTGATTTTAAACGGAACAAATTCAATATTCCCGGAAAAGTCGTAGCCATTGAGTACGATCCGAACCGTTCGGCGCACATTGCCCTGATTCAATACGCCGATGGAGAAAAACGATACATCCTGGCTCCGGTAGGATTGAAAGTCGGGGATGAAATTCTCTCCGGTGAACAGGTTCCCCTGAAAACCGGAAATACCCTGCCCTTGCGGAATATTCCCAGCGGTATGGTCGTGCATAATGTGGAATTGATTCCCGGGAAAGGCGGCCAAATGGTTCGCAGCGCCGGCGCTTCGGCGCAGATCATGGCTCACGACGGCGGGTACACTTCCCTGAAACTTCCGTCCGGGGAGATCCGGATGGTGTCTGAGAAGTGTATGGCCACTCTGGGCCAGGTAGGGAATCGAACCCATGAACAGATTGTGTCCGGTAAGGCCGGTCGGAGTCGCTGGCTGGGACGCCGTCCGAAAGTGCGCGGCGTGGTTATGAATCCCGTAGATCACCCCATGGGCGGTGGCGAAGGGAAATCCTCCGGCGGTCGTCATCCGACTACACCCTGGGGTAAACCGACCAAAGGATACAAAACCAGGAAAAAGAATAAGAAATCCAATGATCTTATCGTGAAGAGGAGGAAGTAAGATGGCCCGTTCGATCAAAAAGGGACCCTACGTTTCTCCCAAACTGATGAAAAAAATTCAAGCCTTGAACGAGTCCGGCAAGAAGAAAGTGATCAAAACCTGGTCGCGGGATTCCATGATCACCCCGGAATTTGTGGGTCATACGCTGGCCATCCACAACGGAAACAAATTCATTCCGGTCTACATCTACGAAAACATGGTGGGGCATAAATTGGGTGAATTTGCTCCCACACGGACATTCAGAATGCACTCTGGAGACAGAAAGAAGAAATAAGCCATGGAAGCGAAAGCCATCAGTATGCATGTTCGTCAGTCCCCCCGGAAAATCCGGAAAACGCTGGATGCCGTCCGAGGCAAGCGGGTGGGCGTAGCCCTGAATTATTTGCATTTCAGCCCGGAAAAAGCCGCCCAGGTAATTGAAAAAACCCTGCGGTCAGCCGTGGCAAATTTTATGGCCCAGAGCGATGATTCCAATCTGGACCCTGAAACCCTGAAGGTGAGTACGGCCTTTGTGGATCAGGGACCGGCCCTGAAGCGGTTCCGGGCGGCGTCGATGGGACGGGTGTCCCGCATCCGGCGGCCCACCAGTCATGTAACCGTCATTGTGTCTGACGAATAGAAGAGGAGATTTCTTTGGGACAGAAAACACATCCAATTGGTTTCAGACTTTCCGTCAATAAAGCCTGGCGCTCCAATTGGTTCGCTTCGAAAAAGAATTTTGCGGCCGAATTTGAAGAAGATACCCGGATTCGTGATTATCTGAAGACCCGTCTTCCCAATGCCGGAATTTCGAAAATTGAAATCAGCCGGACCTCGAAGGTGGTGACCGTCACTATTCACACCGCCCGTCCGGGTATTGTCATCGGAAAAGGGGGAGAGGAAGTTCAGCGGCTGAAAAAAGAAGTGAAAACCCTGACGGCGAAAGATGTCCAGATCAATATTTCCGAAGTGAAACGTCCCGAGCTGGATGCCGCGCTGGTCGGCGCCAACATCGCTCACCAACTGGTCCGGAAAATTTCCTATCGCCGGGTGGTGAACAAAACGATCCAGTCCACCATGCGCATGGGGGCGGAAGGAATCCGGATCAATGTGGCCGGTCGACTGGGAGGGGCTGAAATCGCCCGCAGTGAAAAATTTATGGCCGGGCGGGTGCCTTTGCATACCTTGCGGGCCGACATCGACTACGCCCTGACCGAGGCGCATACCACCTATGGAGTTATCGGTATCAAAGTATGGATTTGTAACGGAGAGGTGCGCTAACCATGCTGGAACCCAGAAAAATTAAATATCGTCGCCATCACCGCGGACATCGCCGGGGAATGGCGAAAGGCGGGGATTTTGTTGCCTTTGGCAGCTACGGCTTAAAAGCCGTTGAGCCCGGCTGGATAACCGCCCGCCAGATTGAGTCGGCCCGGATCACCATTGCCCGGGTTGTGCGAAAAACCGGCAAAATGTGGATTCGCATTTTCCCGGACAAACCCATTACCAAAAAACCGGCCGAAACCCGGATGGGAAAAGGAAAGGGTGCGCCGGAATACTGGGTATCCAATGTGAAACCCGGCCGCATTTTATTCGAAGTGGAAGGCATTTCGCTGGAACAGGCCACGCGGGCCTTTACCAATGCTGGCCATAAATTGCCCGTCAAAACCAAAATCGTCAGTCGGCGGGAGTTTTAACGGCTATGAAAAAGACAGAATTAAACGAATTGAGCAGGGAAGAGCTGCAGGTCCGGTTACAGGATAATCTGGACGCCTATCAGAATTTGCGCTTTCAGAAAGCGCTGCAGCAATTGGAAGATCCCTTGAAAATTCGCCAGATCAAACGTGAGATCGCTCAAATCAAGACCGTGCTGCGGGAATACGAGCTGGGTCTGCGCAAGGACGAGGAGTAACAAGACACCATGTCCCAGGTACGAAAAAAGCAAACATTGGTTGGAGAAGTGGTCAGCACCAAAATGGAAAAAACCGTGGTGGTGAAAGTGACCCGGCGGGTGCTCCACCCCACCTATCGGAAGTATATCAACCAATACAAAAAATATCTTGCTCATGTTTCCAGTGTGGAACCCAAAATGGGTGATGTGGTGCAAATTACGGCGACCCGTCCTTTGAGCGCCCGTAAGCGGTGGCAGGTGAGTAAAATTATTCGTGAATCGGTAAAAATCGGGTGATATCGTGATTCAGCAAGAGACCAGATTGAAAGTCGCGGATAATACCGGTGCAAAGGAAGTGTTATGCTTCAAGGTGCTGGGAGGCACCCGTCGCCGGTACGCCACGGTGGGAGACATAGTAGTGGTAACGGTGAAGAAAGCCCTTCCGGACGGCATGGTGAAGAAAGGGCAGGTGAGTCGCGCTGTGATCGTGCGGACCAAGAAAGA
Organism: Fidelibacterota bacterium; assembly: GCA_003695105.1. Classification (GTDB taxonomy): domain Bacteria; phylum Fidelibacterota; class Marinisomatia; order Marinisomatales; family J089; genus J089. Next base: position 1,327 of record RFIZ01000258.1, on the reverse strand, counting down.
AATCCGGCGTCCGGACGGCAGTTACATCCGATTTGACGACAATGCCGCCGTGTTGCTCACGGCTCAGGATGAACCCCGGGGAACCCGGATCTTCGGGCCGGTGGCCCGGGAATTACGGGATTCGGGCTATATGCGCATCGTTTCCCTGGCACCGGAGGTGTTGTAATGCGACTGAAAAAAGGAATGACCGTGCGGGTGATCAGTGGAAACCACCGCGGTGAAGAAGGCAAAATTTTACGCGTATTTCCCAAATCGAAGCGGGTGATCGTCGAAGGAGTGAATTTCATCAAGCGCGCCACCCGTCCGTCCCAGGAAAACCCCACCGGCGGCTTCGTGGAACGGGAAGCTCCGATTCATATTTCCAACGTGATGCTGGTGCAGGGCGGAAGTACTACCCGGATCGGCTACAAATACCTGGAAGACGGTACCAAAGTGCGTATCGCCCAGAAAACCGGAGAAGAGGTTGAATCATAATCATGGCAAAAAAAAAAAAAAAAACGACCAAGAAAACGAGCGGCAAAGCCAGTGCACCGGCCGAGCGCTATGTTCCGGCTCTGAAAGCCTATTATCTGGACACCATCGTCCCCCGTTTATCGGAGCGGTTTCACTACAAGAGTGTGATGCAGGTTCCGCGGTTGTCCAAAATTACCCTGAACATGGGCATCGGTGATGCCAAGAACAATCCCAAAGCCCTGGAAAGCGCCGTGAACGAATTGACAGTGATTTCGGGCCAGAAGGCCGTGGTCACCAAGGCGACCCGGGATGTGTCCAATTTCAAGATTCGCCGGGGTTTCAATGTGGGGTGTTCCGTCACCCTGCGGGGCAACCGGATGTATGAATTTTTCCATCGGTTGATCACCGTGGCCCTGCCCCGGACCCGTGATTTCACCGGTCTGTCCTTCAAATCCTTCGATGGACGCGGCAATTACAACTTCGGTATCAAAGAACAGATTATTTTCACCGAAATCGATTATGATAAAATCGATCATATCCACGGACTGGATGTGGCGATCACCACGACGGCCAAGACGGATGAAGAAGCTTATTGGCTGTTGAAAGAATTCGGATTTCCCCTGCGCGAGAAACCGACCAAAAAAGAAGTAACCGAGGCGGCTTAATGGCAAGAAAATCTTTAATCGTCAAGGCGAAGCGTCAGCCAAAATTTAGTTCCCGGACCGTCCGGCGGTGTTTCCGCTGCGGGCGCCCCCGGGGGTATATGCGAAAATTCGGCGTCTGCCGGATTTGTTTCCGTGAAATGGCATTGAAGGGTGAAATCCCCGGCGTGACCAAGGCCAGTTGGTAAGGAGAATGCAGGCATGTCGATGAC
>RFIZ01000257.1 GCA_003695105.1 Fidelibacterota bacterium | reverse complement strand
TTCCTGCACACATTAACCAAACAGGGACAGGAGATCCACCAGGCGCGGCAGGTGAGTCTGATCCAGAAGGTCTATCAATGGATGGAGGTTCTGACATCCTCTCCCGCATCGCCACACCGTCTGGATGTGGAAGATCCGCAGCTGGGTCAAATCAAATTCGATTATCTGGAAGCGGGAGAAGGTAAACAGATTCACATCGCCGTGGACAACGAAATCGCCCGGGCCAGTGTGCAAAAACTGGTTCCGGTCGTCCAGGAAGTTTTGCAATCCCGCGGTCAACAACCGGTGGCCATTTCCGTCCACCTGAGGAATGAGTCCGAATTCCGCCAACATTTGGGGCAGGAAGGAGCTCGTTCCCGTCGCGGAACTCCCCGGAGAAAAGCCATGACGGGAGTTTCCCCGTCGGCGGAAGGATCAGGGAGTCTGCCTCCGGTGTTCATTAAACAAATGGGCTACAACACGATTGAAATGGTAGCCTGAGGAGAAATACCTATGTTAGAACTGGGAAATATCGGCAACGCACAATCATCAACCGCCTTTACCGATGCCCTGGCCCAAACCGGCATGAGCAAGGACGATTTCTTCAAACTATTGATTGAACAGATGAAGAACCAGGACCCCCTGGAACCCATGAAAAACCAGGAGTTTGCCGCGCAACTGGCCCAGTTTGCCTCCCTGGAACGGTTGGAGAACATCAATGCCAATCTGGAGAAGGGCACCCAGATCGACCTGATTTTAACCCAGGCCATCAACAATTCCGCGGCGGCGACCATCATCGGCAAACAGGTCAAGGCCTGGGGCAATGAAATCCATGTAAAGGACGGCGTGTCCACCTATGCTATCAATTTCAATCTCCAGAGTGACGCCGCCAAAGTGCGGGTGGAAATTCTGGATGAAAATGACAATGTGATCAAAACCATTGAAGCCCATGAGTTGGGAAGCGGTGATCAGTCCCTGGAATGGGACGGCACCGATGACAACGGCAACCAGGTGGAGACGGGGACCTACAAGGTGCGGGTCCATGCCACCGACGGGAATGACGTGGATATCACCGCCAGGACCTACACCATGGGCATCGTCGAAGGAATCCGCTACCAGGATGGATCGGCGGTCCTGATTGTGGACGGAGAAGAAGTCGCCTTCTCCGACGTACGCGAAATTGGAAGCAGCGATAGCAATGGATAGGAGGATCTATGAAAGTCGCTGAACTACAGGTGCAACAATTTGTACCCGGACCGGCGGCGGTCGGTACCCCGCCCAAACCCAATGGGGTGCAACCTGCCTCACCGGCAGCGAGACCTTTCCGGGATGTATTCCAGGAAAAGCTCCAGGCGGAAGCGGGCCTGCGTTTTTCCGCGCATGCGCTGCATCGTCTGAACGACCGGGGCATCGAATTGACCGCCAGCACCATGAACCGGCTGCAGGAGGGAGTGAACAAAATGGCGCAAAAAGGGACCAACAATTCACTCATTCTCCTGGATGACAACGCCTTCATCGTAAATGTGAAGAATCGCGTGGTCATCACAGCCCTGGATAAAAACTCAACGCAAGGCAATGTGTTCACCAACATTGACGGCGTTGCCATCATCTGATAACCACAGGACCGGACCCGCAAGGGAGGTCCTCCTTCCATCGATCGACTGAGATGGAATAAAGAAAAGGAGGAAACCATGAGTTTCATTCAAAAGCAAGAACAGGCATCCGGAGTCGGATCTGCGTTCACTTCGGTCTTATCCAGTCTGCAAAACCAGCGTCGCCGGCTGGAAGTCATCTCCGAAAACATCGGCAATCTGAACACGATCGGCTACAAGGCCAGCCGGATGACGTTTCTGGAAACCCTGGGACAAACCATCGGTAAACTCTACACGCCGTTTGAACAGGGTACTTTCACCGCCACGGACAGTCCCACGGATCTGGCTATCGACGGGAAATCCTTCTTTGTCGTCCGGAACGGTGATATCAATGAATACACCCGTGCGGGCGCTTTCTACTTCGACCAGGACGGTCGCCTCGTCACCCAGGACGGCCGGGCGGTCCAGGGATGGATTCTCAACGAAAAGATCGATGTGAACGGTCCCTCCGGATCGAATCAATCCACCAATACGGCCCTGGGTGAAATTACGGACATCGTGTTGGATTCCAGCGCCACCGTCGGCGCCATTGAAACGCGAAACATCTGGTTCACCGGTAACCTGAATGCATCGCTCCAGCCCATCGCCAATGTGCTCACGGCGGCGGATGCTTTCCGGAAGAACGTGAGCGGAGAAGTAGTGGTGGCCGAATCCACGGATGACCTGAATGATCTGGTCCAAATGACCACACCCTTTGTGGACGGGGATACGATCGAAATCAGCGGAACGGATCAGGACGGGAATACGCTGACGGGTACCTTCACCTACGGTGCCGCCAATGACGGAACCACGATCGATGATTTGATCGCCCGGATCAATACGGTGTTCGCCGGCGTGGCCACGGCCTCGTTCGAAAACGGGTACATCAAATTGACCGATGACGTGGCCGGGGACAGTCAGACGACATTGACCCTGTCCAACGGCACCTCCAACACGGGATCCCTCACTCTGCCCACATTCGGCGCCACCACCACCGGTTACACTCCCCGCGCCGTGACGTCCATCGTCGTGTACGACTCCTTCGGGACGGAGCATCACCTGACGATTGAGTTCACCAAAACCCAGAATGCCCGGGAATGGGCCTGGACCGTCACGACCGAAGGCTCCGAAACCATCACCAAGGGTGGATCGGGAACCATGACTTTCGACACGACCGGGCAGTTCATCTCCAACACCTATGATGACGGTAACGGCGCCCTGGAGATCGATCCGGGTAACGGTGCCGATGCCCTGAAAATCACCCTCCACGCCAGCGGCGGCGACGGATTGTCGGCCCTGACCCAGTTCGATGAAATCACGACGATTTCCGCCCGCGATCAGGACGGTCAGGCCAGCGGAAAACTGGACGGGATCGAAGTGGATGAACAGGGGTACATCATCGGTTCCTTCACCAACGGTGTCGTCATGCGGATGGCCCAGCTGGCCATGGCGGAATTCCCCGATCCCACCGCACTGGAAAAAACGGGCGCCAGCAACTTTGTTCCCACCAACGACAGTGGAGAACCCAAGATCGGACGCGCCGTGGATTTCGACTCTGAGATCCGCTCCGGTAATCTGGAAGTCTCCAATGTGGACATGGCCGACCAGTTCATTCAAATGATCGATGCCCAGAAAGGGTATCAGGCGGCGTCACGGATTGTGTCCACCCTGGACCGGATCATGGAAGAAACCACCCGCTTCGGTCGGTAATTCGGTGACGATGCTCCTGGTTGTTCAAGCAGTCACCTGGTGATGAAGTGCACTTTTTTCATCGCCGATAAGCAGGTCGTACGGGTATTTTCACCCGTACGATCTGCCTTTAATCATTTGCGCAAAGGGTAGGAATGGATTTAGCCACCATAATCGGGATTCTGTCAGGACTGGTCTTAATCGGTACCACGATTTTGGGCTCCGGCAGCGTGGATATCTATGTGCATGTACCGTCGATGATGATCGTAGTGGGCGGGGCCATGGCGGCGACGCTGGTCAATTTCCCCATGAAAGAAGTCATCGGCGTCATGCGGGTCGTGCGAAAAGCCTTCACCAACGAAGAATCGCAAGAAGTCCATTTGATTGAACGTTTCGTGGAGATCTCCATTCGTACCCGCCGGGAGGGGATTCTGGCCATCGACAGCGAACTCCGCAGGATCAAGGACAAATTCATGCGCATCGGACTCGAGATGGCCGTCGACGGTACGGAGCCGGAGGTGATCAAAGATGTCATGGAGACGGAACTGACCTTTCTCATGGAACGTCATGAACGGGGACAGCAGATTTTCGTTTCTCTGGGAACCTACGCTCCGGCTTTCGGAATGATCGGTACACTGATCGGTCTGATCGCCATGCT
>RFIZ01000026.1 GCA_003695105.1 Fidelibacterota bacterium | reverse complement strand
TGTGAGGCCAGACGAACGGCGTCGGCGGCCCGACGATACGAAGCCGGCGTGGGCATACCATGACCCCAGCGGCGCATAACGGCCGGATCGGCCATGGCCCGTAACAGGTCACTGTATCGGGAGGTGGGTCCGGTCTGTTGCCCGATCAACATGACCGGAACGTTTTCCTCCCCTACCGAAAACCGGGCCCGGTGTGTCTGGATCAACCAGGAGCCGAATTCGTCCGATTCAAGGCAGGGGCTTACATCCTGAAACAGAGGCAAAAAATCCAGATACTTGGGTCGCTCGGGATGGAAAGACAGTTTGTACTTTTCGTATTCCGTCAGGTTGTGGTAGGAAGCGGGATCCGCCGTCAACCGTCCGTCCCGTTCGAACCGATAGGTGAAATGCTCATCCATGGGGAATCGTCCTGGCCTTCAACTGTCTTTGCTGAATACAATTTAAGAGTAGTTGGTGTAATTCTGCCTGCCTGGATCGAATCCCCAGGGCTTCCAGAACTTCCCGGTCCAGCCGTTTTCGCAGGGGATGGGTTTGCCGTGGATCGGCCCGGGCAACATCCAGATCCAAAAAGCCGGGATCGATCTTCTCCCAGGCGATCCTGTCGGGCCGGGGGAGGGGCAAGCGCAACAGGTCGGCCTTGACCAGGCGCACTGCCCCGCCACCCAGGCTCGTCCGGCCTAAAATTTCCAGCACCACCGCCACCCAGAGGGAATTGAGCAACAGCGCCAGCCGGGTGTCCTCTCCCCGCAGTGGTTCCAGACCGTAAAAGGTATGTTCAAAAGCCAGCCGTCCGGGATTGTAAACGACAAAATGACGCTCACCCCGGAGGTCCGGCCAGAGGAGCGGCGCAGTGCGAATCGCATAGGGGACGCCCTCCGTGGGTAACCACCACCGGGTCTGGTTCTCACGGACCGTGAGGGAAGTGACCTCCCGGGGCGAACGGATGACCGGAACATGACCGGACTCCGGTTGAGGCCGGTAGTAGCGGCGATTGTTTCCCGTGATAATACCGGCCCGGATCTGCGCCAGGCGGGAGAGAGGAATACACCGGTCCGGATTGCGAATCAGCTCCAGCATCCATTCCGGAGCGCGGAAGAGGGTCCCGTACCAATTGCTCCACTCCTGTTGCAGGTGAACGTGGGGCAGGTGGCGGCTGGTCCCGTCCCGTCGCAGAGTGATTTCGGTCCGGTCCGTCGGTACCCGGTTTTGAATATGGGCGATCACCGTATTGACTTCTTCCCGGAAATGCCGCAGTCGGGCCGAAGCCTCCAGCTGGAGCAGCGTATAATTCTGACCGATCAATTCCCGCACAGGAGCCCCGAATTCCGTTTCCATCCAGCTGGTCGGCAGTATGGAAGTACAGACACCTTGCGGCGCCAGGCGGGAGAGCATGGCCAACAAAAAATACAGATAATAATCGGAGCGACGGGACAGGGACAGGTCCGGAAACAGAACCTGAAACCGGGCACGGAGGTTTTGCTTGTAGGCTCGGGACAGGCGTTCCTGGCGGACGTAGGGCGGATTGGAAATGTACATATCCACCGCGGGAGGTCGATCCTGGAAGAGGAAATCCCCGACCCGGAGCCGGACGGAAACCGGTAAGGCGGTGGACAAGCGCTGCAAGGGGTTGGGGTCCGTGTCCCACCCCCATACCCGGGTTTGGAACCAGCGCCGCGCCTCTTTTTGACGCCACGGAGGCAGGGCCCGGAGCACCCGGCGGATGAGACTGTGCAGAAAGATCCCGTCGCCCACGGCCGGATCCACCACGGTGGCCGTAAAGAGGTGATCCGCTTCCTCATCCTTCAGGGATTCCGGACGGCTCAGCCGCTGTTGAACCCGGGATACTTCGGCTCCGGTCTTCGCCGCCAGCCAGTAAGCCAGCAAATCCCGGACCATATGATCGGCCACGGCCGGTGGGGTGTAGACGACTCCTTCGCGGGTCCGGGCGTTGGCGTTATAGGGAGAAGAAGCGCCCACGGATGGGCTCAGGCCTGCAGACGGTCCGCCACCAGCTCCGCCAGATCACGCACCCGCATCCGGTCTTCATGGTTGGTTACTTTCATGGCGTCTTCCATCATTAAAAGACAAAAATTACAGGCCGTGACGACCGTTTCAGCTCCCGTTTCCGCCGCTTCCAGGAAACGGGCCTGATTGATGCGCTGGCCGCGATTGATTTCATACCACATGTTGCCCCCGCCGGCACCGCAACAATAACTCCGGCTCCGGTTCCGGGGCATTTCCCGTACTGCCGACTCTGTGGCGACCAACCGGTTCAACACCTCCCGGGGGGCGTTGAATTCACGGTTGTGACGACCCAGATAACATGGATCGTGGAAAGTGACCGCCTGCAAATCCCGGTCGCTGAGGGACAGGGATCCCTGATCGATCAATCGGGCAATAAACTGGGTGTGGTGCAAGACGTCGAAATGCATTCCCAGGCGGGCATAATCATTCTTCAGGGTCGAGAAACAGTGGGGACACTGGGTGATAATCGTTTGAAAGGAATATTTCTCCAGTGTTTCCCGATTCTGGGCCGCCAGCATCTGAAACAGGTACTCATTGCCGATCCGGCGGGCGGAATCGCCGGTACAGGTTTCTTCCGTCCCCAAGACGGCGAAATCCACTCCGGCCTGTTTGAGAATAGTGACCATCGCCCGGCTGATGTCTTTCCCCCGGGAATCATAGGCCCCGGCGCAGCCAACCCAGTACAAATATTCGGCGGATTTTTTCTCCCGGAAGAGGGGAACCTCCAGTCCTTCCATCCATTTCTCCCGGTCCCGGGAACTCAGGCCCCAGGGATTTCCATAGGTTTCCAGCTTGTTGAACACCTCCATGGCATCCTGGGGAAAATCGCTTTCCATCATGACCAGGTCCTGACGGGTGGTGAGAATATCCAGGAGCGGGGTATTACCCACGGGGCACACTTCCACACAAAAGGCACAGGTGGTGCAGGACCAGGCTGCTTCTTCCGAAACCATCCATTGCGTCAGTTTTTCATCCGGGATGTTCCCGGTGGACATCCAGTCTTTCCCGTGTTGCTTCAGATAGTACCGTTTGTTGATTTCAATCGCCGAGGGCGAAAGCTGTTTCCCTGTGGTGTAAGCCGGACATTGGTCCTGGCACCGATTGCACATGATGCAGGCATAGGCGTCCAGAAGCTGTTTTTGGGATAAATCGTTCAACCGCCCCGTACCGAATTGCTCCACGTCTTCCTGTTCGAAATCCAGCGCCGGCAGGGCGGCAGGGCTGTCAGCATCCGGTGAAACCATGTGATTCAGGGGACCCATAAACAGGTGGGCGTGTTTGGAATAGGGGAAATAGGGGATGAATGCCAGAATCAGTCCCAGGGCGCCCCACCAGCCCACATGTCGCCCCGTTTCCAACATACCGGGTGTGAAGCCGCACCAGGCTTTTCCCAGGAAAGTGGCGGCCGGTTGGTACAGATCTCCTCCCTGTTGAGCCACGTCGAAACTGGCTCCGATCAGGCGGAATCCCACGTGGAGCAGGATGAAGACACCCACGATCATGGAATCGGTGCGAATTCCCTGACGCGTGGCCGGTTCCATCAGGACCCGGTTTTCGGTCAGCAGGCGCAAATCACCGGTGACAAACCGTCGAATCAAAAAGAAGGCGACGCCTACCAGGACCAATACGCTGAACACATCCACGAACACCCGATACAGAGCGCCCAGCCAGTGATGGGGCAAAAATTGGAAGCCGGTGACCAGACCTTCCAGCACGTCGATGACATTCACCAGCATATACAGGGTGAATCCCCAGGCCACCAGGGCATGCAAAAAGCCCACAATCGGGCGGGTACGAAAGAGAGTTTTTTGGGTCAGGAATACCATCAGACCGGTACCCAAGCGACCGGGGATGCGGGACCAGTCCAGGGGTTCCTGACCCCGGGCGATCAGCCGGAACATGGTCCGGAATGTGAAAAACGCTCCCCCCAGCGAAGCCAACGTCAACAGGAGAAACAGGATTTTCTCAACACCTGAGAGCATGGGTCACCTTTCCGCTTGGGTTGGTTTGAAAGTCGACGTTATCCGGGCAGAGCTTCGGTGAGTAACGGAATCAGTTCCAGAATGTCACCCACCACACCATAATCGGCAATTTCGAATATCGGTGCTTCCGGGTCTTTATTGATGGCTACGACATTTTTCGACCCTTTCATCCCGATTACGTGTTGAATCGCGCCGGAGATACCCAGAGCAAAATACAGCTTGGGAGCCACACTCTGACCGGAACTGCCCACCTGTCGCTGCGGCGGCATCCAACCGGCGTCCACCAGCGGCCGGGAACTGCCCAATTCCGCGCCCATTTTATCGGCCAGGGCCTGGGCCAAGGGAATGTTTTCTTTCTTGCCAATACCGCGACCGATGGATACGATCAGATCCGCTGCCGTCAGATCCACCCCCCCCGTTTCTTCCTGGAAGGGCTCTTCCGCCCGGGAACGGACGATATCGGCCGGCAGGTCCAGGGTCATTTCCCGCGCGGCCGGACTTCCGGCGGCCAGTTTTTCCTCTGAAAACGCCGCCGCCTGAAAGCTGACCAGAACCGGACCATCGCCCTGCGCCTGCATGTCGGTCACCATTTTGGCATTGAAAATCTGTTTGGTGAAAACCGGTCCCTGCTCTTTCCAGGCAAAGTGGATCACATCGCTGATGAAGGGACGGTTCAGCCGGGTACTCACCCGGGGAACGAAATCCCGCACCCGGTAGGAGTGGCCCATGAAGATGTAGCGGGGCTGCTCCTGCCGGATCAATTCACAAAAGGCCGCCGTGTAGCCGTCGGCCGAATAGTCATTCAACACCGGAGAGGACACCTGAATCCATTCCGCCACTCCCAGGGCATTCAATTCCTCGGCCACTCCCGGAGGCAGGGTCCCCAGCCAAAAGGCGGCCACGGACAATCCCGGTTCCCGGGCAAACTCCTGGGCTGCTACCACCGCTTCCCGGCTGATCCGGTGGAGTGTTCCCTGTTGGTTCTCTAAGAAGACAAGTATATCCATGCGGCACCTACAAGATTTTGATTTCGTGTTTGAATACATCCACCAGTTTCTGCACGACGGTGGTCGCATCTCCCTCGATCATTACTGTTTTCTTCTCTTTCTGGGGAATATAGATGGAACCAAAGGATTGGGTTTTCTCCACCTCCGGGAGCACCGTTTCCTTGGGGACGATCCGGATCTCTTTTTTCTTGGCGCCCATGATGCCCTTCAGAGAAGGGTACCGGGGCTGATTGATACCGGACTGGATCGTCAGGACGGCAGGGAGGGGAATCGTAACCCATTGGAACCACCGGCCTTCCAGCTCCCGTTTGACCCGGATATGGTCATCCTGCATTTCCGTGGCCATCACAAGCGTAGCAGTGTTCATTCCCAGCAATTCGCCCACCACGAGTCCGGTCTGTCCCTGACTCAAATCATTGGATTGCAATCCGGAAAACAACAGGTCGAAGTGCTCCTCTGCAATGGCATTTTTGATGATATGGCCCACCAGGAGGGGATCGATTTCATAGGGCGGGCTCTCCACGATATGGATGGCGCGATGCGCTCCTTTCGCCAATGCTTCCCGGAGGACTTTCGTGGTTCGCGGTTCGGGGCCCATGCTGATGGCGACTACTTCCCCATCGCCCTCCCGCTCGACAATCTGGAGAGCTTCTTCCAGTGCATAGCTGTCACTCTCGTTCATCTCAAATTCGAGCGTACTCTCATCAATCCAGGAATGATCCGGCAAAATGCGCAATGAGGCTTCGCTGCCCGGAACTTGTTTGATCAATACTCCGATTTTCATGTCTGACTCCAGATTCTGCAGTTCGGTTCGTGCCGTATCCGACCGGGAGTTTCCCTGCGGTGTTAATGAATCGGTATAACGTAAATTTACACTTAAAAATCCTTTGAATCGTCAAAAAACATGACAAACTAGTCTTCTATCCCGGTCATGACCACCCTCACAAAAATCGTTTTGGCCAACGGGCTTTTTTTCCTGGGCAGTCTGATTTTTCTCTGGGCCTTGAAGCGGTGGATCGAACGAAAGTAAAAAAAACAAGCAGGGAAATCGGCATCTGGGAGCGGGGGAAACTACCAGGTTACTCGATGGTTCCCTGCTTGAAAGTTGTCACTAACTTACTTTTTCATCCCGGGTCGGGCAACAATTTTTTCCCGGGGGATTTTTTTCTAATAAAGGAAACTAATTTTATTAAAAAATTCTAATGTTTTCCAAGAATTTTCTTAGTGGGGAATCGATTCCATATCGATGGCTTCATCGATCAGCATGATGGGGATCTCCCGGCGAACCGGATAGACAAATTTTTTGTCGGC
>RFIZ01000256.1 GCA_003695105.1 Fidelibacterota bacterium | reverse complement strand
GTGTTGACCACCAGTTTCATATGGTGCCAGCCGCTGCCGGAATACAATCCGGTGGCATCGATATTTTCGCTGAAGGTGTAGGAAAAGGTGGTCATGTCAAATTGATTGTTGTACAGACGGAGTCGGTTGTCGGCGTCGAAATCCGCCACCAGTTTGTACAGAAAGCCGTGGGATGCGGATCCTTCCCGGGAGGAATCGGCATAGACGACGATGCCGGTATAGGCCGATCCGCCTGGATCATTGACATAACAATACACATCGGCCTCAATGGTATAATTCTGCAGATTCAAGTCTCCCGCCACGGCAGCGGCGATTCCGGTGTAGGACGCATCCACGTCCTGGAGGTATCCGACATAATTCCCGCCGTTGGCCAGGGCCGCAGGCGCAGAGGACATGGGAATGGCCTGCAGAGCTTCCTCCCCGGCATAAAACACTTCCCAATCGGAACTGGGGGTTCCAGATTCAAAATCTTCGGAAAAGATCACCGTCTGGGACCAACCCGGGGTGATCAACATGAGACTCATGATAAGGACTGGTATCTTTTTCATCATAGACACTCCTCGTTGCTTACTGGTGGTTACGATTCGGTCTCCATTGCCACGGACGACCCGCTAAAGAGGTTATCCAGAAAGAGATCCATGTTTTCGTCGGTTATGTCCTGCCCTCCGGTTCCCAGAAAAAACAGCCCGTGAAAGAGTCCACCGATGGCCCGGAGCAGAAGCTCTGAATCGACGCGGGGAAATTCTTCCTGAGCAATTCCATCTTCCAGTAAACCCCGGAGCACACCGTACATCCGGTTTTGATGCTTCCGCCAGGTTTGTCGCTCGGCAGGCAGCCCGGTCAATTGGGTCGGGGCCTGGAAGAGGAAGCCGTAGAAAGCGGGGTCCCGGGAAATTCGATGGGCCAGGGATTTCAGGATGGCGGCAAACTGAGTCCGGGGAGTACCCGGGACTTCCAGGATCGATTCCACACTTTCCCAGATTTGCTCCCAGCCACTCCGCAGTAATTCCACAAAAATCTCTTCTTTGGATTCAAAATAGTAATACAAGGTGGCTTTTCCAAACCCGGCTTCTTTGGCAATTCCATCCATAGTCGCCTTTTCAATGCCGTCCCGCTGATAAACCCGCAAGGCTCCCTGCAATATCCGTTGCCGGCGCATTTCCCGTTCTTCCAATTGTCGTTGCGTGACCATAGAGATTCCGTTCTACTTTCCGACTGTCAATTCGAAAATTACTATGCTCCCGACTTCAAGTTAAGCAAAATTCGGCTTCCAGTCCCGATTTTTACGGAGCGATATCCGGTACCCCGTCCAGATGAGTACAAGGCCGGTGGCCTCCAACAGGTACAGAATTTCGGTATGTCCCAGCCGGCTGGCAACGCCTCCAAAACCAGGCAACAGGGCTCCCAGGGCAATCAGACTATTCCCCAGACACCGGTGTTTTAACCACACTTGTTCCCGGGCGCCCCGACGATAAGCCCGGTAAAACGTGATCGCAGAATACAGTGCGCCTCCAATCAGAAACACAACCGCATACAAATTGATGAAGGGACTGAAAGCACGGATCCACTGCCAGGCAAACACGGTCCCACTGGGTAGATGAGGGTCGACAAGATCCCACCGGATTGGACTGAGAAAGATGAACGGCAGGACAAAAGCTACATAGGCGATCAGTCCCCAGGTCAGACGGCGGGCTGTAGATGGTTTCAGCAGCAGCCAGACCGTCCCCTGAGCCAGGGGAGCTCCTCCCAGTATGGCACCGGCAACATACCAGATCCGGAACAGGATCGGATGCCATCCCCACAGTGTGATCGTGGCTTCGGTTACTGTGCCCACACCGTAGCAAAGGACACCAATTCCCCACCAGAGATGGTGCGCCTGGCGGCGGTATCGGTACCGGCGGAACAGTTGCCCGGCAAAACCAGCCGACAGGCAGGTGGTAAATATGGGAAGGTAATACAGCGGAGTCATGGCAAAATCCTTTCGTAAAACGGGGGTTGCTCCCGGCGGGAACAACCCCCTACCCGGCTCTCTCTAGGAAGACCTAGGGTCTTCGGAGTTGAATGACGGCCACACCAGAGTCATAATCCAGAAACTGCACCAACAGAAGATCCGGATTCAGATCCAGCACCAAAATTTGTTCGGGATGTTCAACGATCACCTTGTGATTGTATGGGGGTTCCGGATGGTAGACCAGGAGGGCCTGACTTCCGCCATACCCCAGCGGCTGGGTTTCGCCGCGAAAGTCCTGCCACGTGAAGGTGGACGCCGCCGGCAGATCCCCTTCCAGGTCACCGCCCTCCCACAGGGCATATCGGGATACCGTTTCCGTATTGATCTGTACGGAAGGCATATAAAATGTACCCACATTGGGAACGGTGATTGGTTTGGATACCAGGCCCAGGTGCCAGTCCACATCCGATAGGGCAGAACCCAGTGACGGGGACCAGCGGGCCGGGGCGTCGGCCGTGCAGCTCACCGTTTCGGCTTGTTCCGGCAGGAAAGTATGGTCCTCCTGTTCTTCGGCCCACCGGAACTGGAATTCCGTCGGCGTGGCCCGGAGCACTTCCAATTTGAGACGGCGATAGTCGGCGCACCGGAGAAAGTACACCTGACCCCGACCCTGAATGCTGTGATCCATGGGATTATAGCTGGTCGGTAGCAGCCACCGCTCGCCAATCGCCAGCTGATCCATGGTGTCAGTTTGGAAAGAGATCGTTCCCGGAAAGGCGGCCGTCGCAAAATCGACACCGGAATCGGCGGGACAGACCACTGTTCCGGCCTGTTCATTCAAGTCCACCAGATACCCTTGGTTACCGGCGGAAAATTTTAGGTCCCAGGTGGGAACGGATATACCCTCCTTCAAATTGAGAAAGGTGGGTTCCTGATTGAGATCCGGACTGATAAATTGTTCTACTGTAGAAGGCGAATCCGGAACCGGGGAGGTGCATTGCACCAGCCACAGACCCGTCAGCAGTAAGATACTCGCTTTTTTCATCATTTTATCCCTTTTCTGTTCCACCGGATTTCCGCATACATCCGGCGTCCGGTGAAAGGACCGTATTGCAGGTTGATATAATCCGTGGCGTTTTGCACCCCGAACACCCATTCCACTTTTTCTCCGGAATGGTACACCAAATGTCCCTCCCAGATGGTGTAGGACCGGCGGGGATGATCGGCATAAACAAAGGTTCCCAGAACGGGGTCATATTCCTGGGGGGTATAGGATGCCACCCATTTGCACAAAACGGCTCCCTCCAGGTGGTAGGTGTGGAGACGGTAGGAAAGTCGCGCATTCAACGACAGGGGTTGGGTATTGGGTACCTGCTGACCGGTGAGTTCATTGCGATTATCCAACCAGTTCAACCCGCCGCTCAACAAGAGACGGGATGAAAGGGACCAGCGCCCCTGTAGCTCCAGACCGAGAAAACGCACCCGGTCGATGTTGTGGTAACTCAAAAGCCCGGGCTCGATCACATAATCTTTGATCATGTGGCGGAACCGGGTCACATAGCCCAGCAGACTGAAGCGAAAGCGGGAATCCCGGTACCACTCGGCTCCCAGGGTCAGGCCCAGACTCTGTTCGGAGACAAGCCGGGGATTCCCGACTACCCGGTACCCGAACTGGATGTGATTCCAGGAGATAAATCGATCCAGGAAGGAAGGTCGCCGGTAGCCGCCGCCGATCGTGGCCCGAACCTTCCAACGCTCCCCCGGGGTGACCATCACCCCGATCCGGGGACTGAATTGCCAGATTCCATTCTGTTCTCTGTCCCACCGTCCTCCGGCAATCCAGGACAACCTGCCCCGGCGGTATTCCTGTTGCCAAAACAAACTGGGGATGGTCTCCCACTGGCGGGCTGAGTCCACACGATCGCTGCGGTAGGCGGAACGGGTCCAATCCGCGCCCAGATTGAGCGTGGAGACCGAAGTTTCCCTGCGGATCAGCAGCTCCAGTTCCAGTGTCGATTCGGCCGTTGTATCCGCTGTGACAGTACTGCCCCAGGGGCGGATCTGGGAATAGGTCCGGCCATAGGATCCGAACCGGATCGAGGGTTCGATGGTCCAGGCGGAATGCGGTGTCCATTGTCCGCGGACAACTTCCTCCCAGCGGGTAACGGTGGTGGAATTATTCATCACCAGGGAATGTCCGGTTTCCCGATCCTGAAACCAGGACTGATCCCATTCAACCGAAATTCCCGAAGTGATTTTCCCTCTCAGCCAGGTATGGAAGGTGCCTTTCCGGACCTGATCGATATCCAGATAGAGAACTTCCTTATCCAGCCCGATTTTTTGAAAATCTCCGTCCAGGCGG
Organism: Fidelibacterota bacterium; assembly: GCA_003695105.1. Classification (GTDB taxonomy): domain Bacteria; phylum Fidelibacterota; class Marinisomatia; order Marinisomatales; family J089; genus J089. The sequence continues at coordinate 5,491 of RFIZ01000256.1, read as the reverse complement.
AAAGCCAGACGGGACCGACGACCTCCCCAGCTCAGCCGCAGGGCATGGGTACCACGATTCCACTGCCAGGGTTGCACGGACCCCCGGGCGGGGTTTTGATAGCGGGCGGCAACCTGCCAATGGGAAGATGACCGGGTGGTATCCGTAACCAAGTTGATGACACCCCCCATGGCTTCACTGCCATAGAGAGCGGAACTCGGTCCTTTCAGGATCTCTATTTTCTGTAGCGAGGAGGTGGGAATTTGATCCAGATCCACCCGGCCATTGAATTTTCCCGTGATCGGTTTTCCGTCCCGGAGTATCAGAATATATTTGGAGTCCATTCCCAGCAGATTGATGACCGAGCCGCCATCCACGGCCGAGGCGATCTGCACACCGGCCTGTTGATTCAAGAGGTCGGCCACGTTCAGGGTACCGGCCTCCCGGATATCCTGCGTGGAAATGACCTCGGTGGGGACGGGAACATTGCGATGGATCCGCGGTGTGCGCGTGCCCGTCGCCACCACTTCATCCATCAGCAGAAAGGTCTCTTTCAGGCGGAATTGGACCACCGGGGGCTGGTCCGGCGTCCAAAAGGTGTGGGCCGTTTCGTACCCGATATGGGAGACCTGGATGGTGATGGGGGAAGCCTCCCGGAGGATGAGGGTGAAACGGCCCCAGCGATCACTGACGGTTCCCCGGTCCGTTCCCAGGATTTCCACATTCACATTGGGAAGGGGACGCCCGGTAGCGGAATCCAGAACCCGGCCGCGGAGGACAACCTGTGTGTCTTGTCCCAACCCGTAGGAGAATTCAAGGAGGAGAAACAGGGGAAAGATCCACCGGTCCCGGAACCTCCGCACCGCCGCTTGTCTGTTTTCCGCATCCGTCATCGCCAAACCGTCAGTCCATATCATGAATGATTGTTTTATTTTTCGAATTGTGGGTCGAATAATAAGGACAAAATAGTCCTCTTTAAAAGACTTTTTTCAAAATTTCAGGTAACCGGGCCCCCATTCATTCCTTCTGAAGTGAACTCTATCGTATCTTGCGGCCTGATTTGGAGGTTGATATGGGAGAGAAAAACCAATTCGAAGCCTTCCGGTCCGCCATGAATCGCCGGATTCTGGAAACGGGATCGTTGTCTACCAGACGCTTTTTTCACCTGGACAGTCAGGTGTACGAAGAGGGGGAATTGCCCCGCAAGACCAAGGAATTGCTGGGGCTGGTGGCCAGTCTGGTCCTGCGATGCGATGATTGTGTGAAATACCATCTGCTCGAATGCCGGAAAGAAGGCTGGTCCCGCACCGCCATCATGGAGGCCTGCGACATCGCTTTGGTGGTGGGCGGATCCATCGTCATTCCCGCCTTCCGGAGGGCCGTGGCCTTTCTGGATGAACTGGACGAAGAGGAGCCGCGATTGTGATCTCCCGACGGGCCGCTCTGAAAACCCTGGCCGGTCTTCCCCTGGTGTCCCTGCTCCCGGCCCAGGAGAGGACACCCCCCTCTCCCCTTCTTCCGGAACGCCTCCAGCCGGGGGATAAAGTGGGTCTCATCAATCCGGCCGGGCGGATCGACAAACGGGAAACCTTGAAGGATATCGAGGACACCCTCCGGGATCTGAAGCTGGTTCCGGTCCGCGGGAACCATCTCCGGGATCAGTACGGGTATCTGGCCGGTACCGATGCCGACCGCGCCGAAGATATTCATCGTTTTTTTCGGGATGAGAGCGTCAAAGCTCTCCTGGCGGCCCGGGGCGGGTGGGGCTGTAACCGCCTTCTCCCCCTGTTGGACTATGACCTCATTCGCAGCCATCCCAAGATTGTGTTGGGGTACAGTGACATTACCTCGCTGCTGGTAGCCCTCCATGCCCGAACCGGTTTGGTCACTTTCCACGGTCCGGTGGGGATTTCCACCTGGAATGCTTTTACCCGCTATTACGTCCAGAAAGTGTTGTTCGAAGGCCGGGCGGTCACGTTCCGCAACGATCATCCGGCTCCGGTGAAAGAGCCCGGACTGACCGATTTCCAGGTGATTACGCCCGGTACCGCCCGGGGACGCCTTTGGGGCGGCAATTGCTCGGTCCTCAGCGCCTTGATCGGCACAGGGTATCTTCCCGATCCGACGGATACCATATTGTTTTTGGAAGAGGTGGAAGAGGAACCCTATCGCATCGATCGTATGTTGACCCAGTTCAAACTGGCCGGAATCCTGGACAAGTTAGCCGGTTTCATCTGGGGACAGTGCACCCGCTGCGAGGCCGAACATCCCGATCGTTCTTTGTCCCTAGCTGACCTGATGCAGGATCATATCGCGCCCCTGGGCATTCCGGCCTTTTCCGGTTTTCTCACGGGACATATCGAAAACAAATTCACCCTTCCGATCGGGCTGCCGGTTACCCTGGAAGCCGATCGGGGCCGGGTCACACTCCTGCAACCGGCCGTGCGTTAATTCCTGTTCTACCGCAGACCGATATTCATTCTTCGCTTGGAAGGGATTGCGATTCATTGTAAACTAGACCGACCAGTCGGTTTAGAATATGGCCGTTACCAAACAAGATCAACGTAAAACTCAAATCCTGGACAGCGCCCTGGATGTTCTGGTGGAAAAAGGATATGAATCCAGTCGGGTGGATGACATCGTCGCCCGGTCCGGGATCAGCAAAGGAGCCATTTACTGGTATTATCCGTCCAAAAAAGACATCTATCTCGCCCTGGTGAACCACTGGGTGTGGAATTACAGTGCCACGATCAATTACATTGTATCTGACCGGCAGTCAGCCGCGGAACAATTGACCCACCTGTTTGAATTCTTTTCCCAACAATTCCGGGAATCGCCGGCCGTTTTCAAAGCGCTGCTGGAATTCTGGGCCCTGGCCAACCGGGATCTGGATTTCCGCCAGAAACTGGAACGGGTGTACCAGGAATTTCTGGGGATTATCAAAGCCATCCTCCGGCAGGGCGTAGAACGCGGTGAATTTCGTCCTCTGGACGTGGAAACGGCGGCCCTGTCAATCATGGTCAATGTGGAAGGACTGGTCTGGTTTGCCATGCTCGACTCTCATTCCACCAGTGTGGATGATTACATCCATACGATTACCCAATTCATCCTGGCCGGCCTGGCGCCGACCACGCAAAAAGGAGACTCTGTATGAGTGACACCAAACCTCTTTCCGGAGGACATTTTATTCTCGATCCGATCGGTTCCCATCCCATCCTCTCCCGGGAAACGTTCACCGAAGAACATCGCGAAATCGAAGAAATGGTGAAACAGTTCGCCGCAGAACGAATCCGGCCCCATAAGGCCGAACTGGAAGCCTACAACAAAGACCTCAGCCTCCAGTTGCTGCGGGAACTGGGTGATCTGGGGTTGCTGGGAATCGACATCAAGGAGGAATACGGCGGACTGGAACTGGACAAAGTCACCAGTGCCATTGTGGCGGAAAATCTATCCCATGGATTCACGGCCAGTTTTACCGTCACCTGGTCGGTTCAGACCGGAATCGGGTCCCTGCCCATCATCTGGTTCGGCAATGAAGCCCAGAAACAGAAATACCTGCCGAAAATCGTCACCGGGGAATGGGTGGCCGCCTTCGGTCTGACCGAACCCTCGGCCGGATCGGACGCCACTTCGGGAAAAACCACCGCCCGCAAGAGTGAGGACGGCACCCATTATATTGTCAACGGTGAAAAGGTGTTCATCACCAACGGGGGCTGGGCCGATGTGTACACCGTGTTCTGTCAGGTCGACGGAACCAAATTCAGCGCCCTGATTGTGGATCGGGACACACCGGGATTCGACATCGGAGCCGAAGAAAAGAAGATGGGGATGAAAGGGTCGTCTACCACTCCCCTGAAATTCACTGATGCCCGGGTGCCGGTGGAAAACCTGCTCTATGAGGAAGGGAAAGGAGCCAAAATTGCTTTCAATGCCCTCGACATCGGACGCCTGAAACTGGCCGCCTCCGATCTGGGGGGCTGCAAAGTCGTGCTGGAATATGCCGCCCAATATGCTCAGGACCGCCGCCAGTTTGGTCAGCCCATTGCCCACTTCGATGTGATCAAAGGTAAAATCGCTGACATGGTGGTGCGGACCTATGCCGCCGACAGTATGATCTATCGCACCATCGGGCTGATCCAGGCCGAAATTGATACCCTGGACAAATCGGCGCAGGACTATTACATCAAAATGGGCGAAGCCATGGAACACTTCGCCATCGAGGCGTCCATGACCAAGGTGTACGGAAGTGAATCTCTGGGCCTTGTGACCGATTCGGCAGTTCAAATCATGGGTGGCTACGGATTCATCGAAGACTATCCCATCGCCGGGGCCTATCGGGATACCCGGATTGATCGCATCTGGGAAGGGACCAATGAAATCAACCGCCAGATCATCGCCGGGTATATGCTGAAAAAGGCCTTGCTGGATGAATTACCCATCCGGGAGGCGATCCATGCCATCGAAGGGTTTCTGCAAGATACGAACTGGCGCCAATCGGAGGGCATCCTGGGCCGGGAAGTCCAGGCCATCGAAACCGGAAAGCGACTGGCACTCTATCTGTTCCATGAAGCCCTCTGTGAATTCGGTCAGGATTTGAAGCATGAGCAACAACTGACGGAAATTCTGGCCAACATGTTGATTGACATCTACACTGCCGACAGTACGTTGGCCCGGGTTCTGCAACTCCCGGAAGATTACCCGTACCGGATCCAAACGCTGGACATTGCCCGGGTCCATGCCGCCGACTCCAGTCTGCGCCTGATGAACCTGGCTCTGAACGGCCTGAACGGCATTTTCCACGGATCCCTGCCGGCCCGGGTCATCGACGCCATGCGCGAATTCCAGAAGCGGATGTTGTTGCCGACAGATATCCTCAGCCTCAAACGCCGCATCGCCGAAACGATCTATTCCCTCAAATCATACCCTTATTAGGAGGTAGAACACATGAACAACACTTCGGTACTCATTGACGGGGTCCGCTCCCCGATTGGTGTCAAAAACGGCCAGCTGGTGGGAATTCGCCCCGATGATCTGGCCGCCCAGGTTGTGAAAGGCCTGTTGGCCCGCCATCCCCAACTCGATCTCAAGGACGTGGAAGACGTGGTATTGGGATGTGCCTTCCCTGAAGGTCCCCAGGGGATGCTCATGGCCCGGTCGGTGGCCGCCCTGGCCGGATTACCCATCAGTACGGCCGGGAAAGTGGTGAACCGTTTCTGCGGATCGTCGATGGACGCCGTTCACCAGCTCAGTACCGCCATCGAAGCCGGTGACATCGACGTGGGCATCGCCGTGGGAGTGGAGGACATGTTTTCGGTTCCCATGGGTGGATTTGCACCGGATTTCCATCCGGACCTGGCGGCCCAGGATTTTTATATGGGGATGGGCGAAACAGCCGAAAACCTGGCCCGGGAAGGTCACATCAGCCGGGAAGATCAGGAAGCGTTTGCCATCCGGTCCCACGAAAAGGCTCTGGCGGCTCAGGAAGCCGGGCGGTTCGACCATGAAATAATTC
>RFIZ01000255.1 GCA_003695105.1 Fidelibacterota bacterium | reverse complement strand
CCGAAATCCTGCCCGTTCTGCAGCGGTCTCTCAGACTTCGAAAACGGGCCCTGGCTTCTCCCCGGCATTTCCATACCCTGATCACACTGGGCAGGAGCGCCTATCCCTTTCTCCGGCTCTGGGCCAATCATTTCTCCACCAATTTCACCTTTGGGTAATCTATGTGGGATATCTGGTTTAGTGGTGTCCTGATTTTGTTGATCCTGTCGGTCATCTTCGGTTACCGGTTCCTGGAACACCGGGTCGGTTACCGGGCCGCCGAACGCCTGCGTATCGGACAGATGGCCGCATTTTTAATCCTGTTCTCGGTTCATGGCGGGACGTTGCTGGGCGGGTCCGTGTTCGCCGGTTTGCTGGGAACCGCCTTTGCGGGCACTCTTCTGATCGAATGGACGGGCGTCCGCTGGGGCTGGTTCTTCGGCCGCTACCGATACACCGACACGGCCTGCATCCTGCCGGCGGTGGGAGGGGTGCCCCTCTGTTATCCCATCGCCTGGGCCGGTCTGATCTATGCCGGCTTCTGGACCTCGCTGTTGTGGCTGCCACCCAGCGGGGGAGTGGTGCACCTGTCGGTTCCGTTTATTGGATTGACTGCCCTGGAAGTGACCGTCCTGGACTTTATCCTGGATCCGATTGCGGTGGACGAAGGACGTTGGGTCTGGCAGCGGCAGGGAAGATATTACGGGGTACCGTGGACAAATTTTGCCGGCTGGTTCTCCACCGTAGTTGTCATTCTGCTGGCCGTGCGCTGGGAAATGGGATCCCGCCTGGCGATTCACACGCCATCCCACTGGGCATTGATCTACCCCGGTTTGGGGTACGGGTTGCTGGCGGCCATCACGGTTCGGGTCTGCCGGGAACGCCAGCTGAAGATCCCGGCCTGGCTGGGCGGGGCTACCGCTCTACTGACGCTGGGAAGGATTGTTTGGCTCCAGATTCTGCCCTAACGGCAGGTGCGGGCGAAATCGGGTTCCAGTTCCAGTCCAAAGGCCAGAACCGACCGGTTGACAAAATTGAAATAGCAGATCACCAGAACCAACTGGAGGATTTGATCCTCTCGGTACCCCAGGCGTTTGAGCTGGTCGATATCTGCATCCGTCACCGTGGCGGGCTGGAGAGTGATCTTTTCCGCCAGCCGCAGCAGGACAACCGTCTGGGGCGGGAAATGAGCTTCGATATAGGTCCAGTCCCGGTTCTGCAAGGCCCGGAGACGATCTTCATCTTGCAACAGGCGCCGCAGGGGTTCGCTATGGTGGGCCACACAATAGTGACACTGGTTGGCCGCAGATACAATGACGGCCACCATTTCCAGCAGAGGACGACGGATCTGGGTTTCCCGCAAACCAAACATCAAAGTCTTGTACAATTGAAAATGGTCCCGCATGGTTTGCGGGAGGAGAGAATGAATTTTCAAAACCTGGGCCACGCCGCCCCGGGCGCCGGCAATGGTGTGATATAATTCCTGCAATTCGGGCGGGGCCGTCTTTTCATCGATCATGCGTATCCGGGCCATGGTTCTCCTTTCCGGTTGATTGGATTCAGGCACATTGTCTGCAACCAGTGAAAATGTCTTTCGGGTGACAGTTTCCCCCCATGAACCCAGCGTAGGTTCGGTCACCTTCTCTGAATGATTAACATTACGAATAAAGGATCAAAACATGAAAAAACGACTTTTGCTGGTGGGCAGTGCAGCTCTGCCGGTATTTCTAGCGGCCGGTCTGGTCTTGTCCCAGAACCAGGGCAGGATCGGGGGAACGGGATTCGCCCGAACCCACACCTTCCCGGTGATTGCCGAACAATTTGACGTCCAAATCAGTGATCCAGATACCTCCGGATATCGGCAGATTGCCGTCGCCATACCGGTCAGCCAGTTGAACACCAATATCGGTCTGCGGAACATGCACATGAAGACCGCCATTTTCAAGGGCAAGGAATTTCCCCTGGTGACCTATCAAGCCCGCACCCAGGCACCGCTCGAACCGGGGACGGTCACGCTGGAAGGGACTCTGACCATCAACGGCATTCAGGAATCCCATCCTCTCACCGTGGAACTGGTGCAGCAGGACGGCGTCCTCCATGCCGTAGGATCCACGCTGGTGCACCCCACCCATTTCGACATGCCGCTGGTGGGCATGGGTCCCATGAAATTGCTGGACAAAGTGGATATGTCTTTCGATATCGCTCTTCAATAGGTCCCCTGACACTCCGGTGATATCCTCGGGATCGCTTACCGGACCTCCGGCACCCCCGGGGTGTTCACCGGAGCTTTTTTGACCACACATGGAACGCAACAAAACTTCTCTCACATTTTCCCGCTCCGATACCCTCTCTTGGTTGGGAGCAGCGACACCGGAACGGCAGGTGACCGGTGATTTCGGTCCCCTGGCTCTGTTCCGCGGGAAACATTTCACGCTGGCTACCTTCGGCCTCTTCATCGGGGCTGGGTTTTTCCTGGCTACCCTCCATACCTGGTTTTACTTGGGAAGTACCGGAAACCGGTACCCTCCCCGACAACTGGCCTGGCTGGTTTTGTCGCTCAGCGGCGGCATCCCGGTCGGTGCCTGGCTTATGTCACGGATCCTGGATCTACCCCGCCTTTTGCGGGGCGAGATCCGGGTTTCCCGGTTTCTGCGGATCCCCGGATTCGCACTCTGGGGCGGGCTGATGAGCGGTACATTGATCATTCTCTTCGTAACGAATTCCTTCCATTGGCAGCTTCTGCCCATCCTGGATGCCGTCGTGCTCGGTCTCCCGCTGGCTCAGGCCCTGGGACGATTGGGCTGTCTCAACTACGGTTGCTGCCATGGACGGGAGTGTACCCACGGCCCCTCCATCACCTATCACAATCCCGAAGCCAAAGTCTTACGAACCTATACCCATCTCAAGGGTATTCCCCTGTTTCCCACCCAAATCTATTCTGCCGCCGCCAACAGTTTGATTTACCTGGTCCTTTCGGCAATGGTCTATGCCTTCCATCCTCCCGTCGGTCTGGCGGCAGCTCTCTACCTGCTTTTGTACGGGGCAAAACGGTTCGGGATGGAATTTCTGCGGGGCGAATATCCCCGGACCGGCTTCCTGTCCCTGACACTCTGGCAATGGTTCAGCCTGGGATTCATCTTCGCCGGTCTGGTTCTGATCACGTCGCTGAACCCCCAGGTGACGATTCCCTTTCCGGACTGGGAACAGGGCTGGATGATGCTGCGGGCTTTGCTCCCCTATTCTATCGTGGCCGCCCTGGTGGTGACCGGCGCATACTCCCTTCATGGACCAAAAGTGGGTCGATGGTAAAGAAAACTCCCGTCCTGATCATCGGAGCTGGTCCCTATGGTCTGTCCCTGGGTCATTTTCTTCATGCCCGCCAAACGCCCTTTCTGCTGGTGGGAAAGACCATGGAACTCTGGAGGAACCACACGTTCGATTCCATGAAACTGCGCTCCGACTACGCCACATCCATCCTTCACGATCCCTATCGTCGCTATTCTTTTGAACGGTTCGCCCGGGTATGGGGCACATCCCTGCACCGATGGCGGGGACGGCTCCCGGTCACGGTGTTTCGGCAATACATCGACTGGTGCGAACGTCAGTTTCCCTTCCGGCCGGAGGAACAATATGTAATGTCCCTTCAGCAGGCGGGACCCCGCTTCCGGGCCCGATTACAGAACGGGGACGAGGTGGTCGCGGACCGGGTCGTTGTGGCCACTGGAATCGCCCATCACCTGCATCTTCCGCCGGAACTGAGCGTTCATCCCCGGGTTATTCACAGCTACCATAGCACCTCCATTCAGGCCCTGCAAAATTGCCGGGTTCTGGTGGTGGGCGCCGGCCAATCCGCCGCCGAGAGTCTGGCTGTTCTCCAGAATCAAGGGAACCAGGTGGAATGGTATGCCCGCACACCGCCCGTGTTCTATTCGGAACCTCTGAATCTGCCCAAACCCCTCTTCGACCTGATCCTCCGGTTGCCGGGGATGCTTCATCGCCTTCCGCCCCGCTGGGTGCACACCGGATTGAACCGATTCTCAGCCACCACCATTACTCCCGACTTTCGGACTGCCCTCACCGGGATGAAACGCCACACCCTGTGTCCGCCTGTGAATGATTTCGATGTGGTTGTGGCCGCCACCGGATACCGCTACCGTCTGGAGGATCAATCCTATCTCCATTCTTCCCTGCGACGGAAGATTCGCACCTATTCCGGCCTGCCGCTGGTCAATCAGTATTTCGCTTCTTCCGTACCCGGCCTCCATTTTTTAGGCGCCATGACCGAACCCTTTTTCGGACCTTCCATGAAATTCATGATCGGCAGCGGATATGCGGCGCGGGTCCTGTCTCATGCCCTCGCCTGAAAAAAGTCACTCTCTGCCGGTCACCCTGGAAGAGGCTCCCCGCCTGGCAGATTACTTTCACGCCGGCCGGATTACTCTGGTGCGGGAAGATCTTCTCCCGGACGGCGGCGGAAAGAAACGTCGCAGCCTGAGCCCCCTGCTGGAGCGGATTCGACCCGGCCAGCGAATTCATGTCTTTTCCTATGACAGTTCCCACACCGCGTACACTCTGGCCCGCCTGTTCCCGGATCAGGAGATCATGCTCTACGGGAAAGCCTTCCCCGGAGGAGGCTACCGCCAATACCTGATTCGGGTCTTCTCCGGTCTGAATAATCTCCATCTCCGGCACGGGTCTCTGGTCCGCCTGGCCTGTCAATTTCAAGGGGCCCGGCGGCGGCACCCGGAGGACTATTTTTTGTCTCCCGGAGGGGCCCTGCCTCGTGATACGGCTTATGAAGCGGCCGCCCGAGAGGTGCGTTCGTCGCTGGATCAGGAGGCCTGTCATGTGGTTCCTGTCGCCAGCGGGAATCTCCTGGATGCCCTGCGGACCCAGTTCCCCCGGGTGGTGGGCGTACTCACCCAACCGACAGCCATTCGTCTCTGGATGAAATTGCAACGTCCCGCAGTTTTCTATCCCCGCATTTCGATCGAAGCCAGGGAAACCCTGGTACGGGACGTGTACCGGAAGACCGGCTATGCCTTCGATCCGGTGTTTATGGGGTCGGTGCTGGCGCACCTTCTCCAGCGGTCTTCAGGAGAGTCCCACCTGTGCCTCTGGGTGACGTGTCCGTCCCTGGTGCAGGACTATCATCGCACCCGGTAATTCCCGGAAACCCCTTTGTTCTCATAACCAGACTCGGTAGGTTTGTTTGTGAAACCGAAGAGTCTTTCCCTGCGAAAAATCCTGATCCTGTACTACGGAGGTTTGCAGACGGCTCACGCCCTCCTGCTGGTCGTGGCCGGCTGGCGGTACTGGTCCACCGGCATCATCGGATTTCCGGCCCCGGCCGCCCGGTCGTGGTCTCCGGATGCCATCGCCTTTCTCCTGGCTACCGGAATCCTGGATTTCTTGATGACACCCCTGGCCGGAATATTGGTCTGGATGACCTGGCGCCGCCATCCCCGGGAACGGGCAGTGGAAACCGTCGCCCTTACCGGTTCCCTCTATTCCGCCGGACTCTTTTTCCTGGGCACCTTTCCCTCCGGTGCCTGGGTCGCCCATCCCGGGAGTTATGGTGTATTGACTTTCCTGTTTCTTCCTGTTATCCTGCTGGCTGTTTTGGAACTGAAAGGAGACTGGAACCATGAATTTTGAACTGTTTTATACAGCAGTTGCCGAAGGATTGAAAGCCCTGCTGTATGTCATCTTCCTCGTCATGATCGGAATTGCCCTGCTCCGGCGAAAACAGGGCCGACCCACCTGGACCCACTGGATTCACGCCGTGGTGTTCCTCAACTTCATTATTGGCGGTTTATACGGAGGAATACGGATGTTGACCACCGATCCTCATACCGATATGTTCCTTCGCCGGATGTTTGCCTGGGAAGCCTGGTTTTGTTTCGCTGTCGCCAGTTTTTATTTCCTGGGACTCCTGCATCTGAAACAAAAATCCTGAAGCGCTCCGGACCTTCAGGTTCGGAGCCGTCACGGCAGGAAAACTGAATTTCGACGGCGTCCCTCAGGTCTGCCGGTGGTGGCAGACGGGAGCGTGATCATCGAAATGAAAGGGGTTGTGGTCCAGATCGGAATAGGCCGGGCAACAGCAGGAAGATCCCCGCTCCCAGCGGTAGGACTGAAAATCCAGGAACCCCTGCCAGAGTGCAAGCCACCGGGTCCACACTTTACGCCACATGGTCCACCTCCGCCGTGGAAGCCCGAAAAGCCCGACTTCCTTCCCAGATGATCCAGAGCGCCCCCAGCAGGATCAACAAACTGAAGGTGATGAGCACACCCTTGCCGTCGGCCAGATACTGTTGCAGATTGATCAGCATGGCCCAGATCGTCATCACCAGCACGAAGACCATGGGAATCACCGTATAGATGATGGGATAGCGCTGTTTCCGGAGCCAGACGGTTATGGTCAGCAGGGCCAGGCCCGCCAGGAGCTGATTGGAGGTACCAAACAGGGGCCAGATGATGAGAGCTCCTTTGCCACCCGGTTCCCGGACGGCCAGCCCCAAAGCCATGAGAACCGCCACCAGGGAGGCAATATTATGACTCTGGAGGAATTTCAGGCGGTACATTTCGCCGAACTCCTGCAGGACATATTTCTGAAGCCGGACTCCGGTGTCCATTGTCGTTGCCGCAAAACTGATGACGATGACGGAAGCAAACACCGAACCGATTCCGGCCGGGATACCAATTCCGGAGGCATAATAGGCCACGCCCTTGATATAGGCCCCCACCTTGGCTCCCAGTCCGCTGGCGGCATTCCAGTCTGCATAATGGGTCATCCAGTCACTGCCGTCCGGTGTGAGGACGACCCGGGCCAGGGATCCTTCACCGGCGAAATGGACACTGATTCCGGCTGCCAGGATGGCACTCAGGGCCAGAAACCCTTCCCCGATGGCGGCGCCGTAGCCCACCGGCCGGGCGTCTTTCAGTTGATCCAGTTGTTTGGCCGTCGTACCGGAAGCCACCAATGAATGAAAGCCCGATATGGCTCCGCAGGCAATGGTAATGAACAGAAACGGAATCCAGTTGGGCGATCCCGGAGCCTGGAAATTTACTACCGGAGCCGACACCTGCGGGTGTAAGAGCATTACGCCCAGAAAAACGATCGCCAGTCCGACGATCAGTTGATGGCCGTTGATGTAGTCCCGGGGCTGGAGGAGCCGCCAGACAGGAAGCTGGACGGCAAAATAGGTGTAGATAAACAATACCACGACCCAGGCCGTCACCGGATCCATTCCCAACGCGCGGGCCAGGCCGTCAATTCGGATGGGGACGAATTGACCCAGGCCGATGAAAATGTAGAGCAGAATCAAGGCCACAATGGACGGCCAAAAGGCGGGCATCTTTTTGCGATACAGTAGTTGTCCCAGGACGAGGGCAATGATTACCGAAGCCGCCACCGGCAACACGCTGCCGGGATAGCCGACGAACAGGATACCGATTACCATGGCGAACACAGCATTGACCATCAAAAGCAACAGCAGAATGATGATCAGGTACAAAAGTTTGGTCCGGGGACCCAGAATCTCCTGGGCGACGGAGCCGATGGACCGGGCTTTGTGCCGGACCGATAGCATGAGTGCCCCGCTATCGTGAACACCAGCGGCGAAAACCGTCCCCAGCACCACCCACAACAGGGCCGGCAACCAACCCCAAATGACCGCAATGGCCGGGCCCACAATGGGCGCGGCTCCGGCAACGGAGGTGAAATGATGTCCCCAGAGAATCCCTTTGCGAGTGGGAACATAGTCTATGCCGTCTTCAAATTCATGAGCCGGTGTGACCAGGTCATCCTGCAGATGATAGACCCGGTCCGAAATCAGGCGGGAATAGGCCCGGTAACCAAAGAAAAAGGCCAGGGCACCAAAGAGGAATATCACCAGGGTATTCATATTCGTCTCCTTCCATTTCCGTAGGATGCAGGGAGGTGAATTTCACCTCGTCGAATCGGGGTTCAAAGTCGAATTCCGCCCCGACAGAACCAATCAGAGATAGGATTTCAATGCCTGGAGATAGTCGTGATAGGCCGCTCTCCCTGCCACCGTTAGCGCACACCGCGTCAACGGTTTTTTCCCCAGAAAAGATTTGGTAATCCGGACATAGCCCGCTTGTTCCAGTTTGGTCAGATGGGTGCTGAGATTCCCGTCGGTGGTTTTGGTGGCCTCTTTGAGGTAGGAAAAATCCGCTTCCTCCACTGCCGCCAGCACCGTCACAATCGCCAGACGGACCGGCGCATGGATCAAGGGATCCAGTTTGTCGAAGGCCCGAATCTCAGGCATGTCGAAATTTGCGTTCCAATACATATCCGGGCACCAGATAACCGGGAATGAGGGTAGCGGCCATAATCAATCCGTGGATCTCCCAGGGCAGAAACATGGCGATGACTCCCGCCAGCCACCACAGCAACCCGGCCTGTTTCAACCCCCTCCAATCCAGGAAAATCCCGGTCATCAAGACGCCCAGTCCCAGGATCAGCATGAGGAGGGGATTCAACGCCCTGATAGAAATGGTCCCCAGGGGAAGGGCCACAAAAGCCAACAGCAGGATCAGAATCGCACAGCCTTGCCACAAGGTAATGATATACGAATCTACTTTCGTCCGGAGCCCGGCATCATGAATCATCCGGCGGGCACGCCAACCCGTATACAGTCCACCGGTCACTGAAATTCCCAGCCACCAAATCCAGATCCAGCGGGTGTTTTCGGTAAGCACCAGACCATACTGACCGAGTAAAGCAAACAGGATCCACCACCCCCAGAAAATGAAAAATTTACCGCTGCGGGCGACCCGTTGTCGGGTCATTTCGATCATGGATTGAATGATGTCAAGCTGTTCCTTCATGATTACCTCCACGAATCACGGCCGATATTAATACAAAGTACTTTGT
>RFIZ01000254.1 GCA_003695105.1 Fidelibacterota bacterium | reverse complement strand
GGGATGCTCTGCGATCCGAAAGCCATTCCGCCAGGCGCGGAAATGCATTTCAATCTGAAAGGAATAACCTTGGGAACGGATTTTGTCCAGGGGCAGAGCCGCCAGCGTTTCCCGACGCCAGACCTTAAATCCGGCGGTCCCGTCCTTGATAGGCATTCCGGTCACGATTCGGGCATAGATATTAGCCCCGTAACTGAGTACCAGGCGACGCAGCGGCCAGCGGACGACACTGATGCCGTCACAATAGCGGGAACCGATCACCAGATCATGATTTTCCAGAAGTTTGAGCATGGCCGGTATTTCTTCCGGGTTATGGGAAAGATCCGCATCCATCTGGACAATCGCCTCATAATCTCGGGCCAGGGCCCAGCGGAAACCGGCACAATAGGCCGTGCCCAACCCTCCTTTTTCTTCCCGCACCAGAAGATGAACATTGGGATATGCGTGCTGGAGCTGTCGCACTTTATCCGCTGTTCCATCCGGTGAATTGTCATCCACGATCAGGAGATGATAGTCCTGATTGGTAGTGAAGACGGCTTCCAAAAGAGAGGAAATATTTTTCCGTTCGTTGTAGGTGGGCGAAATGATCAGTGTTTTCAAGAACCAGTGTCCCGACGAATGTGCTCCAAGGCGGTTTTCAATTCCATGGGTGAGCAATCAAATTTCTTTTGAAATAAATCGGTTTTCAACCCTCCTTTTCGCGGACGAGGAGCCGGTTGGTGCAAATCTTCAGTTTTGATCCGGTGGATGAGGGCCGGGTTTAGATCGAACACGTCGGCGATCAGGTGGGCAAAGGAATACCGATCGAGATAATCGGCACCGCCGTAATGGATCAGCCCCTGGTGCCCCTGCTGAAGCATCCGTTCCAACGCAGCGGCCAGATCCACCGTCCAGGTGGGGTTATTCCATTGATCATCAACGATTCGAATCGACTTTCCCTGCCGGAGAGAATCTATTACGAAAGTCATAAAACTGGCCTGGGTAGGCAAATAGTCAAAAACCACATTGGTACGGACAACGAGAGCAGGATTCCCGGAATCCAGAACGATGTGTTCACTGGCACACTTCGTCTGTCCATACACATTGATGGGATGCGTCGGGTCCCCTTCGCTATACGGACCGGAGCGGCCATCGAACACGTAGTCCGTGGAAATGTGAATGAAATAGCCTGAGAAACAGTCCAGTAGATTCTGCACCGCTTCCGTATTGATCCGTTGAGCCAGTTGCGGCTGTTCTTCACAACGGTCCACGTGGGTCATGGCCGCCAGATTCAGAATCACATCCGGCCGAAACTGATTCACCACCCCCTGGATAGAAGATCTGGATGTGATGTCCATATACACGATACCGGAACGGGTATTCGCGACATCGGTTCCGAGGCAGGAATACCGTTTCGGGAATCGGGTCATCACGGCCCGCCCCAGTTGACCGGCAGCTCCGGTGATCAAAACTTTGGGGTTACTCATCCCCCTCAAAGACTTCAAAACTGTGAGCCATGAGATCCAGTTGTTTCATGCGGATGGCTTTTTCTTCGCCGGGATCGAACACAATGGCACTGATCTGGTAGGTCCGGTCGGTAACGCCGTCGTAGAAAATATAGTGAAAGAAGGGGCCTCCCTGGGCTGCTTCAATCGACTCCCAGACGCCGGTCGTTTTCCAGGCGGTCCAGTTTCTCAGATCGGTCTGGATGGTTTTTCGGCGAAAGTCGGTATACCGAATCGAACCAAAGGTTTTGGTAGGAAATTCCCTCATCAGCGCTGTCACGGCATTACTGTCGGGTATCCGAAAACCATCCAGCCATTGTACGGCGAACCATTGGTAGGGCATTTCCCTTCCCAGCCAAACAAAATGCAGTTTCGTGCTGTCATGAATGACTTCCCAGCCCCAGGGGATCTTCACTTTCCAGGCATAGACCTCCTGCAGGTGTCGTTCCACCTGTTTCAGGCGGCGGCCCCGAAACAGATATTTGCTCTGACGCCGGGTATACAACTCATCGTACCGGGAGCGGATCCAGTCCCTTTTCATCCGTAAGGTCTTATCAAGTTCTTCTTGATGCAGCGCACTTAACACCAGAAATAATTGATCATTGGCAAATTGATCCGCAGTGAAAATCACATGCTCGTCCGTAGTGAGTGTTTTTCGATACAGGTCCTCCCCCAGGAGGGTTTTGATCAGGCGGGCTCCCGGATTGAACGGATCATCACCCAGGGCAGCGATGACCAGGCAGGTACGGTTTTTCAACTCTACGAACTGATCCGGGTCGGCAAATTTCACGACCCATTCCGGTTCTGGCTGAGGTGTATACAGGGTATCATTGAAGACAGTGCTGAGGAGTTTGTGAATCGCCTGCCGGTCTGAACGGGACGCCAGGACCAGGAGTTCGTTTTCCGCTCCCAAGGCTTCCCGTTTCCGGCTGCAACCGGTTCCGGCAATCAGGAGAATCAACAGGAAAGGTATGAGAATCCGGTTCATCCGGCAATCAGATGGAAATTGGCACGTTGTCTTCTCAAATCTACTGATACGACCCGCACTTGCACCGGGTCACCCAGAGTATAGGTCACCTTTCCCTTTCGGTTCGACCAGCAATATCTCTCCTCGTCCAGGACGAATTCCGGTCCCAGGGTAGCTGCGGGAACCAGTCCTTCCGCCAGGGATTCATCCAGTTGAACGAAAATTCCGGCAGCGATAACACCGGAAATCACACCCGGGAAGACCTCATCCACCTGTTCGTTGAGCCAGCGTAACTGTTTGCGTTTGATATAATCCCGTTCGGCCTTGAGGGCTATTTCTTCCCGGGAAGAACACCAATCCGCCACGCTCGCCAATTGAGAGACATCATAGGGGTATGTTTCTTCACGAATCCCCGCTTTTACCAGGCGATGGACCACCAGATCCGGGTAGCGCCGGATGGGTGAAGTAAAGTGGGTGTAGTGGGTAAAGGCCAGCCCAAAGTGACCGGCGGCAACCGTGCCGTAGCGTGCCTTGGCCATGGAGCGCAATGCCAGGGATTCGATCAGATTTCGATGGGGTGAATCTTCTACCTTGAGCAATACATCCCGCACGGAAGCCGGGGTCGTAAGTAATTCAGGCCGGTCCGGCACAACCCCCAACCGGGCCAGTAAGCGACTGAAATCGGCCATCCGCTCTTCATCGGGTTTTTCATGGATACGATAGAGAAAAGGGAATTCACCGTCTTTTCCGCCAAATCGTTCGGCAATCAGACGGTTGGCCAGGAGCATACATTCTTCCACAATGCGATGACTGTTCAGGCGTTCCCGGTGGGAAATGGTATGAGGAATACCACTTTCGGCCAGTTCAATCCGGGGTTCCGGAATGTCAAAATCGATGCTGCCCCATTCGGACCGTTCCCGAAACAGGGTTCGCGCCAGTTTCCAGAGAACGTCCAGGTCATTCCGAAAAGGTGATTTTTGTTCCCCATCCAGGATTTTTTGCGCTTCCTGGTAGGAGAGAAATCCATGACTGCGCACCAGGGAGGGCAGGACTTTCCAATCCTGGAGGCGATATTTACGGTCAAATTCCATCAGCACGGAGAGAGCCAGCCGATCCTGCCCTTCAGCCAGAGAACAGAGGTGGGCGGAGAGTTTTTCCGGCAACATGGGGATGACGGTATCGCCCAGATACACAGATGTCCCCCGGTGAAATGCCTCCTTGTCCAACGCTGAATGCAAAGGCACAAAAGCACTCACATCGGCGATATGAACCCCGACCTCCCATCCGTTGGACAGTTTCCGGATGGATATCCCGTCATCATGATCCTGAGCTCCCACCGGATCGATCGTCAACAGCCTCCGGTCACGCAGGTCTGTACGACGATTTCCTTCCTGTTGAATAAATTGATCCGTCAATCGGGCCAATTCGGGAGCAACATCCGGCGGAAATTCCCCGGGTAACTGATGAGTCTGGGCTACAAACTGAACATCGTTGCGGGGATCATCCCCCGATCCGATGCGGTCGATGACCTCACAAAAAACCGGTGAAAAGGCAGTCCCCCAATCCAGCACCCGGGCAACGACTACATCTCCTTCACCCCACCGGTCACTCTTTTTGCGTTTTAGTCGAATCCCCCGGGCAGGCGTGTAGGGAGCAATCTGAAGACCAAAAACCCGTTGCTCCCGGACCACTGTTCCCACGAATTGGGTTCTGGCGCGGTTCACCACCTGGGTGATCCGCCCCCGGCGGCGG
>RFIZ01000253.1 GCA_003695105.1 Fidelibacterota bacterium | reverse complement strand
TCACTATCCTGTATCTGGCCGTCGGCGCGGGCTCATTCCCCGCCATCATTGTGGGATTCAGCGCCGGGCTTCTGCTGGATTTGTTGGGGGTCGGCAGTTATTTCGGTCTGACCTCACTCCTGTACGTGATCACCGGCTACCTGGGGGGCTTCCTGCGGGGAAAATATGCCCGTCTCAGTCCGGCCCTGTTTACCAGTTTATGGGTGGGATTGCTGGTCCTGGTGTTCTTTTTGTATTCGTTTTTTCGCTATCAACTTTTCTGGGATGAAGACCTGGTCCGCTTTGTTAACTACTGGTTGCTGACGGCCGGATATACGCTGGGTTTCGCGGGAATTCTCCAATTCGTGGTACCATTGAAATAAATGCTTAAGGTTGAAAACCGGGTCACACGTTCCCAATTCCAGGTTTTGGTCCTTACTTACCTGGTGGTAATCGGGGCTCTGTTGTTGCGGTATTTCAGCCTCCAGATCTATGAGCATGAAAAATTCAAGACGCAGGCGGAGGTCAACCGGATCCGGGCCGTCCCGGTGAAAGCACCCCGGGGATTGATCTTCGACCGATCCGGACGACTCCTGGCAGACAATTACCCCATTTATGTCTTAACCGTAACTCCGGAACAATTAACTGATCTGGGCGCCCTGTTTCAGCGGATCCAAGCCGTGGCCGGGATTGATTCCAGCCTGTTGTCCCAAAATTATCAGCACTATTTCCAGAGCAAATATCTCCCGGTTCCTCTGGCCCGGGATCTGTCTTTTTCCCAATTGAGTGCCCTGGAAGAAAACCGGTATGAGTTGCCATACATCCATTACCAGAAAATCCCTTCCCGCTATTATCCCTCTCCGGTTCAGCTATCCCACGTATTGGGGTATATCAAGGAAATCGACCAGGCGACTTTGTCTGCTCAGCTGAATCAGGGGCATCGTTATCATCCCGGCGACATGATCGGTTGGAAAGGGATCGAAAAAGCCTATGAGGACTATCTGAAAGGGGAGGATGGAGTTCAATATTTCGAGGTGGATGCCTTTGGACGGGAAGTGGGGCAGTATCGTGATCGACCGGGGGAAGCCCCGGCACCGGGACATGATCTCTTTCTGACTATCGATCTGGATTTGCAACGAACAGCAGAACGTCTCATGCAGGGCCGGGCGGGCGCACTCCTGGTATCCGACCCGGGCACCGGAGAAATTCTATGCGCGGTCAGTGCTCCCGATTATTCGCCCGATCTCTTTACGGGAACGATTCGCGAACAGGAATGGGAAGAAGTGCTGAGCGATAGTTTGAAACCCCTCTTGAACCGCCTCACCAATGGTCAGTATCCTCCGGGATCAACGTTCAAGATCATTTCGGCTTTGCTGCTGTTGAAAGATCATCTGATTGACACCACCCAGGTCTTTCACTGTTCCGGTAGTTATCACTTCGGCGACCGCACCTTTCACTGCTGGAACGAATATGGACACGGAACCGTGAATCTGCCGAAAGCAATCATACAAAGTTGCAATGTCTACTTTTTCAACGCTATCCAAAAAGCCGATTTGAATGCATTGGCTGCCCTGGCGAAAGAGTTCGGGTTCGGCAGTCCCACCGGAGTGGATTTGCCGTTTGAGTCGGCAGGAATCATTCCCACCAAGGAATATCTCACAGCCAAATTCGGACGCCGGGGCTGGTCCACCGGCGCTTTGCTGAATCTGGCCATTGGTCAGGGTGAAATTCTGGTGACCCCGATGCAAATGATCCAGTTTATTAACCTGGTTGCAACCCATGGAAGGACACCGTCGTTGCATTTCAATCGTCAGGCGCATACCCACTGGGTTCAGGGACCGCAGTTGCCCGATTCCCTCTGGAAACAGATGGAAACCTACCTCCAGGCTGTGGTCAACCATGAACACGGCACCGGGAAATTATTCCGTTCCAATAGCGATAGTTTATGGGTAGGAGGGAAAACGGGAACGGCCGAAAACCCCCATGGAGAGCCGCACGCCTGGTTCGTGGGAATTGCGCGCTACCATGATATCAGCCGGACGGTGGTGGTGCTCATCGAGAACGGAGGACACGGGGGAGAAGTGGCGGCGCCCATAGCCCGCGCCATCATCCAACAGGCATTCACTGAAACCAACCTGTTTGCCGAGAGATGAAAACCGGAACGTGGCTCCATGATGATTTTCCGGTCCATGTGATCCTGGCCGTGTTGGGACTCTCCCTCGTTGGAATCATCGCTTTGATCAGTATTGGCCTGTCCCAACCGGGAGCCTGGTATCAACATTCCTATGTGAAACAGATCCTGTTTCTGCTGATCGCCGTCAGCCTGGCCTATTTGGTCTACCGCCTCCCGGTATCCCGGATTCATAAATATGCCTACACGTTCTACGGTCTGGGCCTGGTGGGTGTGACCATGCCGTACTTCTTCCACCGGGTGGCCGGCACTCATCGGTGGATTTCGCTGGGAGGAATACAAGTCCAACCGTCGGAACTGGCCAAAGTGTTCTTGGTGATCGCCCTGGCCCGGTTTCTTTCCGACCACAAACCGGAAAATTTGAAATTCAGAGAAATCATCCTGAGCATGATATTGGTGGCGATCCCCGTGGGTATTGTAGCCAACCAACCGGACTTGGGCACGGCCCTGATTCTGTTTGCACCCCTGTTTCCCATGCTGTTCTGGGCCGGAGCCCGGCCTTATCATTTATTCCTGTTCATTGCTCCTCTGCTCAGCATCCTCACGGCATTTCACACTCTGTCCTTTTCCCTGTGGGGCATTCTCCTGTTGGGGATCATTTATCTGTCCCGGCCCACCCTTCTTGCCGGGGTCACGGTGTATTTCAGTAACCTTTTCCTGGGGTTGTTGTCGCCTTATTTCTGGGGTTTGCTGAAACCCTATCAACAAGAACGAATTTTAACCTTCCTGAATCCGGAAAAAGACCCCCTGGGATCCGCCTATCAAATTATTCAGAGCCAGACGGCCATCGGTTCCGGCGGACTATTCGGAAAAGGATTTGGACAGGGAACCCAGACCCATCTCAAATTCCTTCCGGTTCAGGAATCGGATTTTATCCTCTCCGTCATCGGCGAGGAATTGGGTTTCATTGTCATCGCAGCCGTGCTGATTACCTTTGCCTGGTTGTTGATTCGGATCCTGCGAACCAGTTATGAATGCCGGGATCGGTTCGTCAGTCTGATGGCAATGGGTTTTTCGATCATCTTTCTGGCTCATGTTTTCGTCAACGCCGCCATGACCGTGGGCATGATACCGGTGAAAGGTTTACCCCTGCCATTCATCTCGTATGGGGGCTCTTTTCTGGTGACATCCTATATCATGCTGGGTCTGATCTTAAAGTCAGAGTTGAAACAACTGGATTAACCGACGATAACAGCACGGGAAAGATATTGAAGTTCCCTCCCGATCGTCGGTAAATTTCATTGATTCGAATCGGCAATATTTATAAAGGATGCCTATGCGACACCCAAAATCCTCCAGACCCGTGCTGCTCCTTTTCCTGTGTTTCCTGGCCCCGGGGTGGGGACAGCAACCCGACGTTCAAAGACAGTTCAAACGGCTGGAAGCCAGGATCAACCGGGAGAAAGTGAGAATCGATTCGCTGGAAAACCAGATTCGAATTCTTTTACCGGATCTCAAGAATACTCTCCGGGCGGCGACCGAAGCCAAAAAACAGTCCGATTCGGTCGATATTTCTATTATCAATAAAATGAATACCCTCCAAAACAAGATCCAGATTCTGGAAGATAAAGCCGCATACACCGACAGTACCAATT
The DNA here is from genome assembly GCA_003695105.1 of Fidelibacterota bacterium. GTDB lineage: Bacteria > Fidelibacterota > Marinisomatia > Marinisomatales > J089 > J089. The sequence continues at coordinate 3,597 of RFIZ01000253.1, read as the reverse complement.
TTCAAATCCTGGCACAATTGGTCATGATCGAAAACAAGGTGGTGACGCTGACCAACAGTTTTACCGAAATGTATAATTTGAAAAATGAAACCCCTGCCAGTGACAATACGTCCAAGTTGTCGCCCCAGCAGTATAAGGATCTGTACATTCAAAGTTTGAGTAATTTCCAGAACGGAAATTATGACGCGGCTATTAAGGGGTTTGCTCAATTGGTAGTGGCCGATCCGCGGAATGAACTGGCGGATAACAGCCAATACTGGTTGGCTGAGTGCTACTATTCCCAGAAAAATTATAAGCGCTCCATCATCGAATTTGAAAAGGTCTTCACTTTCCCGGGTACGGACAAGGATGATGACGCCCAATTAAAATTAGGTTTGGCGTATCAAAGCATGGGGGACGTGGAAAAAGCGAAGCAGGAATACCAGCGGTTGTTGGATTACTTTCCTGCCAGCGAATACGTGGAAAAAGCGAAAGAAGCGATTAAACAACTAAGCATGGAATGACGGCGCATATGGGACGTAAGCTCTTTTATTTAACTACCGAAATCACACCGTTTGCCTCCACCTCGGTTCTGGGAGATTATTCGGCCCAGGTACCCCTGGCCCTGCAGGGGAAAGGCCACGATATCCGGACGATGATTCCCAAATATGGGTTTGTCAGTGAACGGAAATACATCTTACGGGAAGTAATTCGTCTGCGGGAAATTCCCTTTGAATTTCAGGGTGAGGACCACATCGTGTCCGCCAAAAGCGCCTTTATTCCCAAGACGCGGGTGCAGGTCTATTTCATGGAACATGAGGAATGGTTCAAACCGCTGAACAATTTGTTGTATAAATCCAAAAACGGGAGGGTGTTGCCCGATAATGACCTTCGGGCCGGATTTTTCAGTAAGGCGGCTCTGGCTTCGCTTCCTCATTTGTTTTGGAGCCCGGACGTGATTCTCTGCAATGGTTGGCCCGCTTCCCTGGTTCCTCTGGTCTACCGGGAGATCTTCGCTAAAGATGACTTCTATGCCGATATCAAAACGGTACAGGTCATCTTTGACCTCGATGATTACATGCAGTTTTCCCGGGAGGCCTACCAGGCCTGTGGCGTTACAGTTCCTCCGGAGGTCAAGGGGGATCCCGTCAATTGTTACGAGGTGGCGGCCTCCTTCGCCGACCAGATTATCGTCTTCGATTTCCCCGGTAAACAGAATTCCGAGACCCTGCTGAAGCTGAAAGGGATCAAAAGTCAGGCTGACAAGGTAGAAGTGATTTCCTGGGAGGATGAAGAAACGCCGAATTATAGCTTGATAGCCGATCAGGTGGAAGCAGCTATCGAGAAACTTTTTGCCTAGCCCAGCGTAGCCACTCCCATGTCTCGCATCCATCCCATTCTGCTCCCAGGGGCGATCTTCGTGTTTCTCCTCTGGTCCTGCGAAAAAAATCCGGTCCAGTCAGGTCTCCCTGATGATCAATTGCTGGGTGTCCGCACGCTCACCCAATCCCAACCTGAAGGGGTGACCTACCGGGTTCCACCCCAGTTCGGCCACCATACCAAATTGTATCTCGGTCCGTTTCAGGGGTATTCCTGTGATTACGTTCTGATCCAATTTGCCAAAACCGCCACAAACCACAGTTCTCTCTCCTGGGCCAAACTGTTGGAATCTGATTCACTGGTGGTTGACAGCGTCTATCTGGAGCTGGGCTTGGCTCTGGACAGCGGAGCGACAGCCCCGACCGTTGAAGGCATGCTCTTCAGCCAGGTTGGCGATTCGATCTTCAGTGAAACCCGTTCCACCCACCTCAATTTCACGGAATCCAATTTTCTCCAGGGCAGCTCCTTCGGGAACGGGGACTTCGTCCGGATTCCTCCGGATACGGGACAACCGTTCTACCGCTGGGATTTTGCGTCCCTGGATTCGACCTTCATCGATTCCAGCAGCAGCCGCACCGTGGGATTCCGGCTGGTCAACCCCGGCATCGATTCGGTGAAAATTTTTTCCCGGGAATCCGCCACGCCTCCCCGGATTTTGGTCAGTTACCGTACCTTGGATACATCCGGTGAAGCGGTGGATACCACTACGGTCAGCTTCACCGCGGTCTCGGATTTGACGATCGTGACGCCACCGGACTTATCCACCGCAGATGAAGAATACTTGACGGTTTCTGCCGGATTGGGGCTGAAGTCGGTGATCAGCCTGGACCTGGCCTGGATGGATACGGTCTCCTCCACACTGGTATTTGACAAAGCCCAATTGCGACTGTTCCTGGCCGATACGAATTTTACCGGCCATCCCAGCCTTCAGATGGTTCCCCTCAAAGATACGGTGGCCGTGACCCCTTTACAGGAATTTCCAGACGATGCATTTCAGGTGGAGTCGGGATTTTTAGTGGAAGCCGAACCGAACGGATATTCCCTGACCTTTAATTTGAAACCCATCCTGCAATCCATTCGTCAGGAAGTTCTTCCCAACCTGGGACTCAAATTGCAAATGAAAAATACTTCCCGGCCGTTTGATCGTCTCCATTTCCTGACCGATTCAACCAGACTCGAGGTGCGGTATGTCCAGGGCCGGTAAATTCTGGGGAATCATGGCCCTTTGCTGGGGGATGGTTTTCGGGCAAACCCAGCCGGCCGGATTCGGTTCAGGCAATTTTGCCACCGGAAGTGACCCCTCAGCTCTGGGGAATACTCCCGGATTGTTGATGGATCTGGACCGTACCGTTTCCACCAAAGATCCCAGTACATGGCGCTGGTTACGGTATAGCGTCATTCGGGCGGAATATGGCGGTTACACGCTGCAAGGGCAACAGGGAACTCAGGCCGGCGATCAGTTACGCATGCTTCAATTCATCCTGCCGGTGAAACAAAAATTTGCGTTCGGATTGGGAATCAGTCCCTATCTCGACCAGGGATACGATTATATCAGTGATCCCTATTACCTCACCAGCCTGGGGGATTCACTGCAGACCTGGGGGTACACAGTGTCATCCGGGGGACTGTCGGAAGCCTATCTGGCGTTGGGTGCCGGATGGGGTTCGCACCTAGATTGGGGAATCCTCTATTCCCGTTTCTTCGGATCGCGTCGGGTGGAGAATGCACTCAATTTGAATGCGAATAACTACGTTCAATGGATGCGCGACGAATACTCCGGCAGCCGTTTCCAGGTGTTTTTAACGGTGAAGGATCTGTCCATCAGAAAACGGCCCGCATGGGTTCAGACCTCCCTGAGCCTCCCGCTGGCTGCCGTTTCCTCCCGAAATTCCATTTACCAGTTGTTTCAGGATGCCAACCAATCGGGCATTAATGACGACTTTTATGATCTCTATGATTTTCCTACCCCGACAGGGATTTTACCCCCCCGAAAACAGACATACCACTCGCTTCATGCTCCGGTTTCCTTCAATCTGGCTATAGGGCTCCGGAGTTCCAAATCCAGTCAATGGATGTCCCAGGTGGGATTTTGGCAGGAGACAGCTTCCCGGTCCGATCGTCTGAGTCCGCTGTCGTCACCGGTTCAACAAAATTGGAACGGAGCTCTCCACTGGATGCATTATCCCAAAGAATTCAGCAAAGGGTGGGAGTCCCGTTTACGTTACTCGGTGGGGACCC
>RFIZ01000025.1 GCA_003695105.1 Fidelibacterota bacterium | reverse complement strand
GATCGGAGACGGGGCGGGGACCGGATCGACGAATGATTTCACGCAAAAGCCGCGCTTGTGCAGGCGCCCGATGTTCCAGTTGATCTAACTCCTCACCGTCCGGTGTGCGCACCGGCCGGAACCACCATTCCACCGGAGGCTGGTAGTTTCGGGAAAAGGAGGGCGGCAAAGCCACCCGGGCCACCTGCCCGATGGGGGTGAGATAATAGGCGCTGACCCACTGGATCAACCGCCACAGAGCGGCATCCAGAACCGGGTCTGCATCGATAACCGCCTGAATCGGTTTGATGTCTCCCTTGTAATCGGAGCGCCGGGACAGGTCGACAATGATGCCGGTTGCCAGACGGTTTCCCAACGGTGCTTTGACACGGCAGCCCACCCGGAGGGTGGCGGCAGAGTCGGCCGGAAGGCGGTAGGTAAAGGTCTGATAACTGGATATGGGAAACGCGACTTTGGCAAACATCGAAGAAAAATAGAAGCAACCATCCTTCCCCTACAAAGGAATTCTGGTTAGAAAAAACCCCCGGAGCCATCTCCGGGGGTGTCAGAGGTAGGGATCAGGCTACGCTTTGATGACGTACACCTTGACCTCCGGAATCAGGTCCGGAGAGACTTTGATGGGAATGTTGTACACCCCCAGGGCCTTGATGGGCTCTTCCAGAAGAATATCGTGACGTTCCACGTCCATTCCTTTTTCGGTCAGAGCCTTGTGAATATCCTGGCTGGTCACGGAGCCGAAGAGACGTTCTTCTTCACCGACCTGAACCTCGATGGTCAATTCCAGTCTGGCCAGTTTCTGGGCACGGTCTTCCAGGATTTTCCGTTCCCGCGCCTGGCGAGCCTGGGTGACCCGTTTCCGTTCTTCGGCCACGGCCAGATTCCGTTTGGAGGCTCGTAAAGCCAGTCCCCGGGGAACCAAAAAGTTCCGGGCGTATCCCGGTTTCACCGCAACGATATCACCGGCCGAACCCAGGTTTTCTACGTCCTGCAGTAAAATCACATCCATGGTTGATTTCCTTTCTTACCGGTTAGGATTCGGTGCTGGTGTTGGTGTACGGCATCAGGGCGATGTTTCGGGCCTGCTTGATGGCCCGGACCAGTTTCCGGTGCATTTTGGGACTGGTCCCGGTGACGCGCCGGGGCATGATTTTGCCCTGATCCGTTACAAAACGGCGCAGGAGTTTGACATCCTTGTAGTCAATCTCGGTAATCCCGTTTTCTTTGAAGTAACAAAATTTCTTACGGCTGACAAAGGCCATGGTAACCTCCTATTCTTCTTCCTTGGCTTCGGGGGAACTGTCCTCTGCCGGAGTATCTTCGGCCGGTTGAGTTTCCGAATCCTCAGATTCCGTTGCCGGGGGTTCCGCAGTCTTTTCTTTCGGTTCTTTATCCTCCTCGCCGGCCTTGGGTTTGGGTTCACCGGCGGCGTCTTCATCCACATAGACCTCCGGCTTCCGTTCCAGGCGAAGAGTCTGGTGACGCAACACCGCTTTCTCCAGCTTCAGAAACTGATCGAAATCTTTCAACACTTCCGGCGATTCTGACTCAAACTGGAGCAGAACATAGGTTCCATATTTGTGTTTTTCGATCGGATAGGCCAGACGTTTTTTACCCCAAATCCGGTGGTTGATCACCCGGAGACCCTCCAGGGGTTCCAGGTGCTGGTCCACCGCTTTCATGACCGCCTCCAGGCGATCCGCCTCATAGTTGGGGTTTACGATGTACAGGGTTTCATAGTAGCGCATGCAATTCCTCGCTCTTAAATCATGGGTGCGATGACGAGGGACACCACCGTCATCAATTTGATCAAAATGTTCAGGGAAGGTCCGGCGGTATCCTTGAAGGGATCACCGACCGTGTCTCCCACGACAGCAGCTTTATGGGCGTCACTGCCTTTGCCGCCGTATTCCCCGGTTTCAATGTATTTTTTCGCATTATCCCAGGCACCGCCGGCATTCGCCATGAAAATCGCCAGGAGCACTCCGGAGACCAGCACACCCGCCAGCACGCCTCCCAGCATCTCGGCGTCGTGCAGGATCAGGCCAAACAGGACCGGAGTCAGGACCGCCAGGAGTCCCGGAGCCACCATCCGTTTGATGGCTGCGGAAGTGGAAATATCTACACAACGGGCATAATCGGCCCGGGCTTTTCCATCCAGTAAACCTTTGATTTCCCGGAACTGGCGACGCACTTCTTCAATCATTTCGAAGGCCGCTTCTCCCACCGCCCGCATGGCAAACGAAGAGAACAGGAACGGCAAAATGCCGCCGATCAATAAGCCGGCCATCACTTTGGGATTGACGATATCGATCGTCTTCAATCCCACCGTGGTCTGGTAGGCGCTGAACAGGGCCAGGGCCGTCAGGGCCGCCGAACCAATGGCAAATCCTTTCCCAATGGCGGCGGTGGTATTCCCCACGGCATCCAGTTTATCGGTCCGTTCCCGCACTTCCTTTTCCAGACCGGCCATTTCGGCGCAGCCGCCGGCGTTGTCGGCGATGGGACCATAGGCATCCACTGCCAGCTGAATACCGGTCGTGGCCAGCATTCCCAGGGCGGCAATGGCGATTCCATACAACCCGCCCATGGAATAACTCAGGATAATGGCGATGGCGATGGTCAGCACCGGCAGAGCGGTGGACAGCATACCGGTGGCCAGGCCGCTGATGATGTTGGTGGCGGCGCCGGTCTGACTGGCATTGGCGATCCGGATGGTGGGCTTTTTCCCCAGGGCCGTATAATATTCGGTCAAAAGGCCTACGATGATACCGGCGACCAGTCCGATGACGGTGGCGCTGAAAATTTTCCAGGTAGGCAGCACATTCGGATCGGCAAACCAATCAATGACAAACCAGGACAGAACCACCATGATTCCTCCGGCCCCGAAGATTCCCGTGTTCAGCGCCGCCTGGGGATTTCCGCCTTCCTGCGTGCGAACGAAAAAGGTTCCGGCGATGGAAACCACAATGCCCACTCCCGCCAGCGCCAGGGGAAGGACGACATAGTTATACCCAAGCTGACTGGCTGCCAGGACCATGGCGCCGACAATGGAACCCACGTAGGATTCGAACAGGTCGGCACCCATACCGGCGACGTCACCGACATTGTCGCCGACATTATCGGCGATGGTGGCGGGGTTCCGGGGATCGTCTTCCGGAATGCCCGCTTCTACTTTCCCGACCAGATCCGCACCCACGTCGGCGGCTTTGGTGTAGATGCCTCCTCCCACCCGGGCGAACAGGGCAATGGAGGACGCCCCCATGGCGAAGCCGGACAAGATTTCCAGGATATGGGGCAGGTCCGCGCCCGGCCGGTTGCCTCCATAAATCCAGAACAGGAGAGATAATCCCACCACTCCCAGACCAACGACACTCATTCCCATGACGGAACCGCCGTTGAAGGCTACTTTCAGGGCCGGATTCAAGCCCCGAATGGCGGCCTGGGTCGTTCGGTGGTTGGAGGCCGTGGCGACTCGCATGCCGATCAATCCGGCCAGACCGGAACAAAAGGCACCCACGACGAAACTGACGGCCACCAGTTCGGTGTGGGAGGACAGCCGCCCCAGGTACAGGGCCACGGCAACGACCAATACAAAAATCGAGAGAACCTTATATTCCCGGGAGAGGAAGGCCATGGCTCCTTCCCGGACTGCTTTGCCAATCTCTTGCATACGATCGTTTCCCGGATCCTGGCGGTTGATCCAGGAACTTTTCCAGAACGAATACAACAACGCCAGCACGCCAGCAATCGGTATCAAATAATAGAGTGTCATGAATGCGTCTCCATCGTATTGAGGTTACGGTTATAGGTGTTCATTGCAGGCAACAAACCACGGGCCAGAATCAATTCCACCGCATCGGCGGCAGTCTCGACCATTTCTGCGGCCAGAGGCTGGTCCTGCTTGCGAAAGGGTTTCAACACAAAGGTTTCAGCGGGGCGGGTGTCTTCATCCGTGGCAATCCCGAAACGGAGGCGGGGAAAGCGGTCGGTCTGGAGATGATAGATCACCGACTCCAGCCCCCGGTGGCAGCCATCACCGCCGTGAGGGCGAATCCGGATCCGTCCCAGAGGCAGGTCCACGTCATCCACCAAAACCAGCAGGTGGTCGGTATTCACGTCCCACCGCCGGGTTACGGTTTTCACGGCGGTTCCGCTCAGATTCATACCAGTCGTCGGCTTCACCAGCAGAATCTCCCGCCCGGATTCTTCAGCATAGACGTACTCGCCCTTCCCGGGGCGAAACGACAGGTTCCACCGCCGTGCCAGAGCGTCTGCCACCCAGAAGCCGGCATTGTGTTTGGTGGCTGCATACCGGGATCCCGGGTTTCCAAGTCCGACGATCGTCCAGTTCATTCTTCGGTTTCGGTATCCTCTTCCGGTTCGGGGGCCAGGGGCGCTTCGCCCTCTTCAGCCGCAGGCGCTTCTTCTTCCACATGGGTCTTGGGCGCCTGAACCGTTACCACTGTCAATTCGGGGTCGGTCACCAGCTCAATGTTGTCCGGCAGAGTAACGTCACCGGCCGTAAGGGCGTGGCCGATTTCCAGTTCCGTAATGTCGATGGCAATGGATTCCGGCACTTCCGTGGGCAAACAGGAAATCTCCAGATGGCTCAGATTTTCGATCATCACACCGCCTTTTTTCACTCCGGCCGCCTGCCCTTCGAACGATACCGGTACGGCGATCGTCATCTTTTCCTTCCGGCGCACCCGCATCAGATCCACATGAATGATTTCGTCGGTCACCGGATGATATTGGACTTCCTTGATCATCACGTAATGCGGACTGCCGTCTATCCCGATCTCAAACACGTGATTGCCGGAATGGAGGGCGGCATAGAGCGCCTTCCGGTCAATGGACAGGTTGTGATTTTTTTCGCCGTGGTAGTAATAGTTTACCGGGATGCGACCTTCCCGCCGCAGGGAACGAGCCCCTGCCGTACGTGTCCGTTTCCGTTCGACCACATCCAAATGATAATATTCTGCCATGGTTTTCTTAACTCCTTCGTTAAAATTCGAACAGGGAACTCACCGATTCCCCGTTGTGTATCCGACGGATCGCTTCTCCGAAAATATTGGCCACGCTGACAAACTTCATATTCGGCAGCCGTTTTTCCTCCGGGATGGCAATGGTATCCGTCAAAACAAATTCCTTGATTTCGGAAGCCCGTAATCGTTCCACGGCCGGTCCGGATAACAGACCATGGGTGGCCACGGCCGTTACGCTGAGAGCGCCTTTCCTCAGGGCCAGTTCGGCGGCATTCACGGTGGTTCCGCCCGTGTCGATCATATCATCGATGATGAGTACATGTTTCCCTTTCAGGCGCCCGATCACATGTTCCACTTTCGCCTGATTGGGAGCGTACCGCCGCTTGTCGATGAGGGCGAAATGCATACCCAGCCGTTTGGCATAGGATTGACTCATGCGAACCGAACCCATATCCGGTGACAGCACCACGCTTTCCCGGGGATCCAGATCCAGTTTCCGGATTTCATCCAACAGGACCATGCGACTGTACAGGTGATCGAAAGGGATGGAGGCAAAGCCCTGAATCTGGGTGGAGTGGAGGTCCATACTGATGATCCGATCCGCTCCCGTAGCCGAAATCATATCCACCATGACCCGGGCAGAAATGGGTACCCGGGGAGTGTCTTTCCGATCCTGACGCCCGTAGCCGAAATAGGGGATAACCGCCGTTACGTGAGCGGCGGAAGCCCGGCGGGCCGCATCTACCATCAGAATCAGTTCAATGATATTTTCCGCCGGCTGGTTGGTGGGCTGGACGATGAATACATTCTTCCCGCGAATGTTTTCTTCATATTTGACCCATAACTCACCGTCGGCGAATGTCTTGATGGTAATCTCCCCCAGGGGGATGTCCAGATAGCGGGCGATTCCCTCCGCCAGGGCGGGATTACTCCGACCGGTAAAGATCTTTAACGTGTCATTACTCATAAGTTGGGTCCTGATTCCCATCAGGAAAGTGCTGGGGAGCAGGGATTCGAACCCCGACTGGCGGAACCAAAATCCGCTGTCCTACCCTTAGACGACTCCCCAAACGGGTGCGATCGGGATTACAGGTCGGGATGGCGATGGACGGGATGTGCAAGGAGGGTGCGACCATGGGGTCGCAGGGTCAACTCAGCTTTCCGGGCGGAAGCTTCATCGTTGAAAATTCCATACACAGTCGAGCCACTTCCCGACAGACTGGCAAACACGGCTCCGGCCTGAATCAAGCCCTGCTTGATCCTGCCAATCTCTGGATATGCTGGAATCACGATCCGTTCAAAATCATTCTCAAAAATCGTGTAGGCGAATTTCTCGTCCTGAAAAACGCCCGCGAAATTAGGTTGGGGCCGGGGGTTTGTCCAAACAGTTTTCACCTGACTGTAGGCCCAGGCCGTATTCACTGCAACGGGGGGCAGCACCAGCACCAGCACACCGGGAAGCGGCCGGGACAGGGGGGTGAGACGTTCGCCGATGCCTTCCCCCAGCTGGGTTCCTCCCCGGATAAAAAAAGGCACGTCGGCGCCCAGTTCGGCCCCCAGTGCCTCCAACCGGGATGGAGACAGATTCAGGTCATACAGATCATTGACGGCCATCAGAGTGACGGCTGCGTTGCTGGATCCCCCGCCCAGTCCGGCTCCGGGCGGGATGTTTTT
>RFIZ01000252.1 GCA_003695105.1 Fidelibacterota bacterium | reverse complement strand
TCATGAGGAAGTCATTAAAACAACAGTAGCGCAAATGATATTACCGCATAGAATCATAAATGAAGCTTTAAGGAAGCCATCCGCCGGGAGGCGGATGGCTTCTCCACCCTTAGGAAGGATGCCATCTTTTCTTAAAGATGGCATCCTTAAGATACATAAACCCAACAATAATGCTTTCAGGATGCCATACCCCAGCCGGCGGTTTCTATTTTTACCCTTAGGAGTGATGCCATCTCTCGGAAGAGATGGCATCACTAAATCTTTAGATATTGGCAAGAAAACACCATTAATTTCCCCGAAAAATAGCGTCCTTAACCCCAATACGGTACATATGACCGTGCTACATAATCCCAATAATAATGCTTTAATGATACCATCCGCCCCCTGGCGAACTACATTTTCTCCTGTGGGAAGGATGTCATCTCTCCGAAGAGATGGCATCCTTAAGATCCCAAGCTATAGCATAAAAATACCATACGCTTCTCAGTGGGTTGCATCCTTAAGTCTAAATATATTCTCTCACCAGCGGATTGAAACTCTTTTATGTAAGATAAAATGAAAAAAGACCCCTTTATTCCAGCCAGCTACTACCATGTATATAATCGGGGGAATAACCGTGAACGGATTTTCTATTTGAATGATAACTACCGATATTTTTTAGAAAAATTTAATCAACGAATGAAAAATCATTTATCAATGATAGCATTTTGTTTGTTACCGAATCATTTCCATTTTCTGATTAAAACAAACAATGAAATATCGGCAAAAGAAATAAGCAATGATTTCAGATGTCTTTTCCTTGCCTACAGCATGGCGATAAATAAACAGGAAAACCGTTCCGGCAGTCTTTTCCAAAAACCTTTCAAACGAAAGATCATTACCACAGAAAAACAGTTATTGGTTGCGATCTATTACATTCACCTGAATATGGTGAAGCATGGACTATCATTAGATTACCAAAACTATGCATGGAGTTCGTATAAGATGATCACGGACGGGGATAGTCGGTATCTAAATCCGGAATTTTGTCTGAAAATTTTCGGTGGGAAAAAACAGTTTATGGATATGCATAAGGAAGCTTTTAAAGATAGGGCCAATTTATTTGGTGAAAAGGATGAGGTCAGCTCAACAGCGGATGGCATTTTGTCTCTTGGAAAGGATGCCATCTCTTCGGAGAGATGGCATCCTTTAAACTTTACAACTAACAAGTGACCGTGATACATAATCCCAACAATAATGTTTTAAAAATACCTTCCGCCTCTCGATGGGAGGCATCTCCACCCTTAAGACTCCACTATGCTTTTAAAGCACTATTCGCCTCCCGGCGGAGTGAATTTTCTCCTGTGAGAAGGATGCCATCTCTCGGAAGAGATGGCATCCGTAAGATCCCAAGCTATATCATAAAGATGCCATCCCCCTGCCGGCGGACCGCATCTCTTCCGAAAGTCGGCATTCCCACAGCCTGCCATCATGTCAAACCCTAAGATTGCCGTCATCCAGTTTCCCGGTTCCAATACCGAGCGGGAAACCGCCCTGGCCCTCCGCCGGGTCGGCGCCGAACCGGTGCCGGTGCTGTGGAATGATCCCTACGAAAAGTCGCGGGCCTGCGACGGATTTATCGTTACCGGCGGCTTTTCCTACGAAGATCGCAGCCGCGCCGGTATCATCGCTGCTTTGGACCCTTTACTCATGGTGCTCAAACAGGAAAACCGCAAAGGGAAACCCCTGTTGGGTATTTGCAACGGGGCTCAAATTCTGGTGGAATCCGGAATTGTCCCGGGGGCGCGGGATTATCGCCTGGCAATGGCCTTGACAGACAATAAACGAATCCGGGATGGCAAGGTGGTAGGTACAGGATATTTCAACGAATGGATTCATTTGCTGCTCCACGTTCCTCCCGAACGCACCCAATTTACCTGGACTCTTCAGGAAAAGGAATTACTCCGCATCCCGCTGGCCCACGCCCAGGGGCGCTTTCTCATGCCGCCGCCGGTGCGGACCTCCGTTCGCCACAACCACCAGCTGGTCTTTCGCTATGCCACCCCGGACGGAGACATTCAACCGGACTTTCCCACCAATCCCAATGGTTCGGTGGACAATGCCGCCGGGATTTGCAATCCGGCGGGAACGGCCATGGCGTTGATGCCCCACCCGGAGCGCACCCCTGTCGGCGACGGGATTTTCCGGTCTCTGGTGGCGGCCGTTCGGGAACAGTTCACACCCGTTTCCGTTCCTGAGCTCGAATGGAATCCCCCGCCGGTGCAACTCGATACCTATCGGCCCGGGGGCCACACACTGGAACTGGTCGTGGAGCTCATCATCACGGACAATGAGGCCCGCTCGGTGGAAACGGCCCTGAACAATCGGGGCCTGCCGGTCGCCATCCGGCGCTTCCTGCATTGGGAAATCACCACCGAGGACCGTCCCCCCGCTGCCCTGCGGAACCAGATTCTTTCAACCGGTGAATTGATCAACACCAACAAGGAGCGCCTAACCACCTGTGAACCCGCTCCCGCCGGATTCACTCTTCTGGTCCAGGCCCGGGAAGATCTGATTGGACGGCAAAAACTGGAGTCCCTGAGGCGGCATTTCGGCCTGCAGGGATTGACGTCCCTTCGCCGCGGGGTGATCTGGCAAGTGGAATCGTCCGAGCTTCCCCCGGCAGAACTGGAACAGAAAGTGCTGGCCACCCATATTTTGTTCAACCGTTATTCCCACTATGCGTTTCGCTATGAAAGAATCCTACCGTCAGAAAATTGAGCAGGCTCTGGACCGATGTCTGGTGGAAACCGACCTTCCCCTGGGTGAAAAGACGGTGGGTAAGGTCAGGGACAGCTACGATTTGGGAGATCGATTGATCCTGGTCACCACCGACCGCCAGAGCGCATTCGATCGCATTCTGGCGGCGGTGCCATTCAAGGGCCAGGTTCTCAATCTCACCAGCGCCTGGTGGTTTGACCAGACCAAACCGGAGGTTCCCAATCACCTGATCTCGGTGCCGGACCCCAACGTCACCGTGGCCCGGAAATGCGATGTGTTTCCCATCGAATTCGTGGTGCGGGGTTATATCACCGGTTCCACCAGCACGTCACTCTGGACCGTCTATCAACAGGGACGCCGGGAATATTGCGGGCTCACCTTTCCGGACGGTCTGCAAAAAAATCAGCGGCTCCCACAACCGGTTTTAACTCCCACAACCAAAGCCGCCGATCATGATCGTCCCATCAGCCCGGAGGAAATTCTGGCGGAGGGCTGGATGTCGCCGGCGGACTGGGAACAGGCTGCCGACTACGCCATGACCCTGTTTCGGATCGGAACCGAACGGGCGGTGGAGCACGGCCTGATTCTGGTGGACACGAAATATGAATTCGGGCGTGCCCCCGACGGGACTCTCTGTGTGGTGGATGAAGTCCACACGCCGGATTCCAGCCGCTACTGGCTGGCAGACAGTTATGAAGCCCGCTTTCACGCGGGACAGGAACCGGAAAACATCGACAAGGAGTTTCTCCGTCTCTGGTTTGCCGACCATTGCGATCCCTATGGCGATGATCCCTTGCCGGAAGCGCCCCGGGACCTGGTGGTGGAACTGTCTGCCCGGTATATCGATCTGTTTGAACGGATCACGGGGCAATCCTTTTCATTCCCGGAGTCGGACATTCCGATTCAAGAGAGAATTCACAATCATTTGCAAACAGAGAGGTAACAAGATGTATTTTTTGGGGTCACCGGGAGGAAGACAACCATGAAAGCGATTATCATCATGGGTTCGTCGACCGACGAAAAGCATGCCCGGAAAATCACGGACGGTCTGGATCGTGAAGGCATTGCCTGGACATCCTATGTAGCTTCGGCGCATAAACAACCCCGGGAAGTGCTCCGGATTCTGGAAGCGCCGGAAAACCAGCGGGACACGGTCTTTGTCACCATCGCCGGTCGTTCCAATGCCCTGTCCGGTTTTGTGGCGGCCAATACCGACATGCCCACCATCGCCTGTCCGCCTTTCCGGGACAAACTGGACATGCTGGTGAACATCCACTCCACCCTTCAGATGCCCAGCCAGACGCCGGTACTGACGGTGTTGGACCCGGGCAATTGTGCTCTGGCGGTCAAACGAATCCTGGCTTTCCGTACCCATGACTGATCGGCCGGACCCGTTGCAGGCCCTGAACCCCCTGGACGGTCGTTATCAGGCGGTCACCCGGGAACTGGCGCCCTGGTTTTCCGAAGCGGCCCTGATCCGGCGGCGGGTGTTCCTCGAGATCGAATATCTTCTGGCGCTCAGTAATTGGGATCAGGTGCCGGATTGTGCCCGCTTGGGGAGGCGGGATCAGGAGCATTTGCGGGAACTGGCGGCCCGTTTTTC
>RFIZ01000251.1 GCA_003695105.1 Fidelibacterota bacterium | reverse complement strand
GTGAAAATCAGCGATGAATCACTCTTGAAAGAATTTTTTTATTCTCTGTCCGACAACAGTCTGTACCGGCGTTTTTTATCCCACCGCAAAGATATTCCCCATGAGCGCCTCCAGGATTTTACCGTCATCGATTATACCCACGAAATGATCATCCTGGCTTTGCGGAATATTCGTCGGAAACCGACCATCGTCGGTTTGGGACAGTATGCCATCATCGAAACCACCCACACGGCGGATGTGGCCTTCGTGATCCGGGATGACCACCAGAATCTGGGTATTGGCAGGGAGTTGCTGGCCTATCTGACCACGCTGGCCAAACGTCAGGGATTGCTGGGTTTCACTGCCAATGTGCTCATGGAAAACCTGGCTATGCTGCACTTGTTCGAAAGTCACGGTTTCGACATTGAAAAGCGAACGTCGGAGGGCGTGTACGAAATCAAAATGATGTTCAGGAGAGAAAACTAATGTCTGCACAGGCGGAAATCCGCTCGTTATTTGAACCGCAATCGATTGCCGTCATTGGCGCCAGTTCGGTACCGACCAAAATCGGATATAAATTGCTCCAAAATATCGTTGAAATGGGTTATCAGGGGACCATCTATCCCGTCAATCCCAAAGGGGGCACCATCCTGGGGTTACCCGTGTATCCTTCGATCCGGGACGTGGCCGGCGACGTGGACGTGGCGGTGTTGGTCATCCCTGCCAACCGGGTCTATGAGACCGTGGTGGCCTGTGGTGAGAAGGGTGTTCGCCATCTGTCCATTATTTCCTCCGGATTCTCCGAAGTGGGAAATGTGGAAGAAGAACAAAAGATCGTCTCCTACGCCCGGGCCCACGGCATGCGGGTGCTGGGACCCAATATATTCGGTCATTATTCGGCGAAAGTTTCCCTGAACGCCACCTTTGGTCCCCGGGACATCCGGCCCGGCAACGTGGCCATCATCACCCAGAGCGGTGCCCTGGGTGTGGCCATGATTGGAAAAACCAGCGTCCAGAATATTGGGCTGTCCGCTATCATTTCCGTGGGAAACAAGAGTGACATCGATGAAACCGACCTGATCGAATATCTCATTCATCAGGAAGAAACCGAAATCATTCTCATGTATATCGAAGGCATCCACGGAGGGGATCGACTGGTGGCCAAGCTGAAGGAAGCCACTCGACTGAAGCCGGTGATCGTAATCAAGTCCGGTCGTTCCAAACGGGGAGCCATGGCAGCGGCCTCTCATACCGGTTCTCTGGCCGGGGCCGATGAAGTCTTCGATGCCATCATGAAACAATGCGGCGTGTTTCGGGCGGAGAGCATCCAGGACGCCCTGGACTGGTGTAAATATCTTTCCCAGGCTCCTATACCCCGGGGGAAAAATTCCGTCATTATCACCAATGGCGGCGGAATCGGGGTGTTGGCCACCGATGCCTGCGAAAAGTATAGGGTGCACCTGTACGACGACACGGAACGATTGCGCCTGACCTTTGAAGAAGTGACCCATGGTTTCGGCTCCACCAAAAACCCGATCGATATCACCGGAGAAGCCACCCGCCAGGATTACGAAACCGCCCTGCTTCGGGCCCTGGAAGACCCGGATATTCATTCCGTCATCGGCCTCTACTGTGAGACGGCCGTCATGGATTCGGCCGAATTGAGTGATATGATCCGGTCCACCTATGTCCGTTTTCGGGATGCCCACAAACCGATGGTCTTTTCCATTTTTGGCGGGGAGCTGACCGAAGAAGCCCTCGTCAGCCTGGCCCAGGATAATATACCGGTGTACCGGGATGTCTATGAGGCCGTGGCTTGTCTCGGAGTGCTCCATGCCCACGGTCGTAACCTGGACCGGCCCGTGGAACGCTTCGAACCGGGCGTAGTGGACACCCGGGCCGTCGATCGAATTCTGGATGCCGCCCTGGCCGAAGGCCGCCATTTTTTGCTGGCCCACGAAGGGCAGTCCATCTTGCAGGCCGTCGGCCTGGAAGGGCCCGGCGGCGGCGTGGCGAAATCGATTTCCCAGGCGGTGGAACTGGCCGATTCCATCGGCTATCCGGTGGTGATGAAAGTCGTCTCCCGGGATATTCTTCATAAGAGTGATGCCGGCGGCGTACTCCTGCACCTCATGAACCGGGAAGAGGTGATGGACGCTTACCAGACCATCATGCACAATTGCAAGACCCAGGTACCCGATGCCCGGATTGAAGGCGTGGAAGTGGTTCGTCAAATCCCGCCGGGAATGGAAGTCATCGTCGGCGGCCGGCGGGACCGTTCCTTTGGTCCCATCCTCATGTTCGGACTGGGCGGCATTTATGTGGAAGTGATGAAGGATGTGGCCTTCCGGGCTCTCCCCGTCACCCGGAAGGAAATCATGACCATGATCAAAACGATTAAATCCTACCCCCTGCTGTTGGGCGTCCGGGGAGAACCCCGGCGGGATATTGAAGGGGTGGAGGCCGTCCTCCAACGGGTGGGGGATTTGCTTCTGGCCTGCCCCCGGATCACGGATTTTGAAATCAATCCCCTCATGGTCTATCCCCAGGGACAGGGGGTTATGGCTGTGGATGTGCGGGTATTGATTCGTGACAGAGAAGGAGATCCATCATGAAGAAAATTGTTGTGGCGTCCATGCACAAAGACGCCGGCAAAACCAGCGTCATCGTTGGTATGGCGAAAGCCTTTTCCCCGTCGTTCGGCTACCTGAAACCGTTCGGCGACCGGTTGCTCTATCGCAAGAAGCGCCTGTGGGATTACGATTCCGCCGTGGCCCTGGAGGCCATGGGGGTGGATGAACAACCCGAAGATATGAGTCTGGGTTTCGACCACTCCAAACTGCGTTTCATGTACGACGAAGATCAGATTCGGGAAAAACTGGAGGCCATGGTAGCAGATGTGGCTCCCGGCAAGGATGTTCTGCTGGTGGAGGGAGGCAGCGACCTCAAACGGGGGATTTCCGTCCATCTGGATGCCCTGTCGATCTGTCGCACCCTGGATGCCCGGCTCCTCATCGTCCTGAGCGGCAACAAGGATCAGATCGCCGATGATATGGTCTTTCTGAATAACCATGTCCGGCTCCGGGAAGGAAAACTGCTGGGCGTCGTTCTCAATAAAATGCAAGATCCGGAGGATTTCCAGCTTTCGTACGGCGATTTGATCGAGTCTTTGGAGGTTCCGGTGCTGGGGTCCATCCCCTATCAGGAAGAATTGACGTATCCCAATTTGCGCTACATTGCCGATATC
>RFIZ01000250.1 GCA_003695105.1 Fidelibacterota bacterium | reverse complement strand
AGTCAAAGCTGAATATGATCCAGATGGGCCAACCAGAGGGCGCAGGCCAGAGATTTGGAATCGGTGATGTGACCGTCCCAGATATGTTGGAACACGGCCTGTATGTCCAGGGGAACGGTTTCAATCAATTCGTCATCGTCCCCTGCCTGTTTTTCCGGTTGCAAATCCTCAGCCAGAACAATCCACATGTGTTCGTCGCTGTACCCCACACAGGGATCCAATTCTCCCAGTAATCTGAGGGATCCGGGACGATAGCCGATCTCCTCCATCAATTCCCGCTCGGCGGTGGAACGATAATCTTCACCCGGATCCAGTTTTCCGGCGGGAAATTCCAGCATCACTTTACCGGCGGGATAACGAAATTGTTTCACCAGCATCAGCCGGTTGTCGGCCAAGCGGGGAATCATGACCACGGCGCCCTGATGCCGGATATATTCCCGGGTGGAAATCCGGCCCCCCGGCAATTGCACCCGGTCCACGTAAACCTGCAACAATTGACCGGAAAATACGGACGTTCCGTCGATCTTTTTTTCCGTGAACTTCATGAATAGAAAAGCCGGGAAGTCCCGGCTTGTGAGGTTTGGGATTGCGTCATGGTTATAAATCGTCCAGGAGTTCCTGAGCTTCCTGCTGGAGGAGCCGGTCGCTGTCGGATTCCGCCGGCAGACTGAGCGCTTTTTTGTAGGCTTCTGCGGCCGCCTCTTCATCGTCCAATTCTTCGTAAGTCTTGCCCAACCAGACGTAATTCCGGATATCGCTGGGATCGATTTCGATGGCCTTTTTGAAAAAATCCCGCGCTTCTTCGAAACTGGCCTGCGGCGGTTCGGCGTACACGATACTGGCCACCGTACGTTCGAACCAGCTCAAATCCGCCAGGGCATAATGCCACCGCCCCATGACATGGTAGTTCCCGTCATCGGTGGGATCCAGTTCGATGGCCTTCAGAGTGTGCTCGGCCACCTGATAGGAATTCTTGATTTTCTGTTCGGTCCCTTCGATTTCGCCTACCCGCCCGATCAGGATGCCGTACCATTTGTGGGATTCGGCCCGGTTGGGATCCATGTCCAGCGCCTTTTTGGCATAATCGAAGCCGGCGTAGATGTTCTTGTTGATGGTCTCCTCATCGGATGAATTGTCCGAAAGATCGAAGTGGGCCCGCGCCAGCCGCCAGACCACTTCGAAATTATTGGGATCGATTTTTTCCGCCTGTTTCAGGACTTGATAGACCTGGTCAAACTGGTTTTGATCGTGCAGGGCATCTGCTTGCGACAGCAGGTCCTCCAGGGACTGTCCCCAGACGAGGGCACCCAGCAGACTGATGACGATGATCTTTTTCATTCCCTCCTCCAGTTAAAAATATTCGATGTAAGTCAATTTCATTTCCCGGTTGAAGGATGTAATCCGGTCCTGATCGAACAACAGATTGTTGAAATCCATTTCCACGTGGAGATGGTCCACAAAGGTCCACCGGACGGCCCCGTTCAGGTAGCCGTTGCGGGTCAGACTGATCTCCCGGGCCGTGACGGTATTTTCATTCAGGGCGGCATTGTATTCCAATAACAGGGACAATTCCGGATTGATTTCCATATCCCAACCGAAAAAAAGGTTGGGATCGGCATCGCCATCCGCCCGTTCCGTGAAACTGTAATTCGACCCGGCGTGGAGCCCCAGATTCCCCAGGGGCGTTTTCCAGTTTTTACTCCCCACCAGATAAAGACCCCAGGATTTCACATCGTAGCGCTGACGATTGGACTCCCCGTGGTAGGCACCCAATCCTTGCGTCTCAATCCCGATTGCAATCCCGGGAAAAGCCGTGGTTTCATCAATGAGCCGGTATTTCACTGCCGCTTCGGGACGCGGATACCATCCCACCACGGTATCACCGATAAAATGGCTGGCTCCGTAGGATACTCCGAACTGAAACCGGTCGGTGATGCCCGTATTCAATCCCAGACTGAACCCGCCATTCCGCTGAATCCGCATCTCCATTGAAAAGCTCCCCCGCACCAGTACCCCGGCGGTGGGGATCGTGACCAGATGCGTCGGGGGAGGATAGCCGGCCGGTTGGGCCTGAAGGAAAAATCCACACAAGAACAGAGTGAAAAACCATCTACCGGGGTGTGCCATGTTCATTTCCAGTCTCGATTCATTTTGAAATTTAACGGTCACCTTAAGGAAAAACAACGGGAGAACCTGCCATCGGCCGTGAAGGAACCCTGATCAGGGTGTCGGATAGATCAGGTATTCCCCACTCCGGATGCGGGCCCAATAGACTTGTTGAACCGGGAGTTGCAAAGTGTCTCTGGGGGCTGTGACGATTTGCAGGTATTGTTCGGACAGATGTAACAAGGATCCGGTAAACAACTGGCCATCCCGGAGTTGAACCATATCACTGGGCAGGACCGGTATCCGGGCCGGGATGGGAGACACCACTCCGGAAGAGCGGATGGATTCGATGATGTCCTCCGCTTCCTCCAACCGATTTCCTACTCGCGGAGGGGGTAACCGGTAGAGCTGATCCGCCGGCGCCTGCGTCAAATCCACCCTGCTGATTTCCTGCTCTCCCCGGCCATACTCGGTCAGGGAAACCGGCACGCCCTCCTCATTGAATGTGTATACATACCTGCGTATCACGGTATGGTCCGGTAAAGTTTCCCAACGTTCTTCCTGGTGGTAACCGCCGGGGCCATACACAAAGGTGATTTGTCCATAAGGAAAGCCATTGATGGTATAGAAGGTCAGAGATTGAATCCGGTTGGACGAATCCAGACGGAATCGGGT
>RFIZ01000024.1 GCA_003695105.1 Fidelibacterota bacterium | reverse complement strand
GATCGGGGCTCCGTATGAGCCGGTTCAGGCGCACCTGGTTCCGGGGAAAAATCTGGACATCGGCGCCGGTAAAGGCGTGTCGATCGATACCGAAATCTACGGCGGAGTCGTCGGCATCCTCCTGGACGGCCGGGGTCGTCCGTTGGAATTACCCGTCGACGCAGCGGAACGGATCCGCAAACTGAGAGAATGGTCACAGGCCGTCAATGAATATCCGAAAACTGATGCATAGAAATGGAATAAACTGAGAAATGGCACACTCGTATACTCCCGGACTGAAAGTTCTGCATGAAACGGTGATCACCAAAGACCGGATTCTTCCTCTGAAAGGAAAAGTCGTGGTCGAGAAAGGGCAGGATGTCCAACCCTCGGATGTGGTCGCCAAGACCGATCTTCCCGGCAATGTCCAAATGGTCAATATTGCCAATATCCTCAATATCGATCCCGGCGATGTAAACAGCGTCCTGGTGGTTCCGGTGGGATCCCAGGTAAACAAAGATGATCTCATCGCCGAAACGAAGGGCTTCTTCGGATTTTTCAAATCCAGTGTCAAATCCCCGACGGACGGAACCCTCGAGTCCGTATCGGACGTCACCGGACAGGCCGTATTTCGGGAAGCTCCCATACCGGTGGAAGTGGATGCCTATATGCGGGGCAAAGTGATCGATATCCTGCCGGAGGAAGGTGTCACCATCCAAACGCGGGGTGCCTTTATTCAGGGGATTTTTGGGATCGGCGGTGAAAGTCAGGGTGAACTTTTGGTGCTGGTGGATGATCGCGGCGCTGAAATCACCCCCGAAATGATTCAGCCCGACGTGGAAGGAAAAATCATTGTGGGCGGTTCCTTCATCAGTCTGGAAGCGTACCAGAAAGCCATCCGGTTACGGGCCGCCGGTGTAGTGGTGGGAGGATTTAACTATTCCGACCTGGAACCGATTCTGGGGTATACTCTCGGTGTGGCCATTACCGGATCAGAGTCGATCGGGACCCCTCTGGTCGTGACGGAGGGATACGGAAAAATTAAAATGGGCGAACGGACATTTGACCTTCTGCGCCAAAATCAGGGACGAAACGCTTCCATCAACGGGGCCACTCAGATTCGGGCGGGCGTCATCCGTCCGGAAATCGTCATCCCCAAGGAGGATTCCGAACTGACGGGCGAAGTGAAATCTCCCGAGACAGGAGAGGGAGTCCAGGTGGGGAGCCTGGTGCGGATCATCCGCGCTCCCTATTTTGGTTTGTTGGGGAAAATTGTTAAACTCCCGGCCGAACTTCAGCAAATGGAATCGGAAACCATGGTCCGGGTCGCTGAAGTCGAAATCGACGGCGAAGTGTACACCATTCCCCGTTCCAATCTTGAAATGGTAGAAACCAATTAGACGAGTGTGAATACTGCGGCCATTGAGACGGTGCGGACTCCGGAAGACGAAGCATTCCTGAAACGGATTGCCGCCAAAATCCACGCCACCGGCCTGATCACACCGGCCGTTTTCTTTTTGGAACTGGCCAAACCCCTGTCACTGATCGGCGCACATGCCATGGTTTTTTTCGGCCCCATTCTCAATGCATTCATCCAGACAGACGGATATTATCGCGCGGCCGAATTGTTTGAAGAGCCGGACAATGTAGAATTCCTGATCGCAGAGCTGGAACGCCTTGACCGGGAACATAACGCTAACAAGGAGGGCTAAATCCTGTGAAAGACCGACAATTCTGGACGGTAACCGCCGGACTGGCACTGGTGTTCATCGTCTATTGGTTCCTGGGACATCCGATCTTCAAGACGGATCGAATCGTGATGTTTTTTGCCGTCGTCCTTATGATCGGCACGCTGATTTACTATATCCGCATGGCGGAACGGGGGGATCAAATTTTCCTCCGCACCATTCCGGGACTGAAAGCGATCGAAGAGGCGGTGGGACGGAGCACAGAAATGGGGAAGGAAGTCCTCTACGTTCCCGGTATCATGGATATGGACCAGGTGGAAACGGTGGCGGGAGTCATTATTCTGGGCTATGTGGCCCGGATGACGTCCCGCTATGAAACCCCCCTCAACGTACCCGTATCCCGATCGATCGTCATGAAAGCCGCCCGGGAATCCTGCAAAGAATCCTACCTGCTGGAAGGCCGGCCCGACCTCTTTCACGAGGACATGGTCCACTATCTAACCGATGATCAGTTCGCTTATGCTGCCGGTGTGAATGGAATCATGAACCGGGAAAAACCGGCCGCCTGTCTTTATATGGGGAAATTTTACGCCGAATCCCTCATTCTGGCAGAAACGGGCAATTCCATCGGCGCGATTCAGATCGCCGGAACCGCCTCCCCGGCCCAGATCCCCTTCTTTGTCACCGCCTGCGATTACACCCTGATCGGTGAAGAATTTTTCGCCGCCAGCGCCTATCTTTCCCAGAAACCGGAATTGATCGGCGGGGTGAAAGGACAGGATATGCTGAAGGTCGTGATTATCTCGGCCATTATACTGGCCACCATCTTCCGTTTTCTCCACGAGCTGGGATGGGTTGGCTGGAATGTGCTGGACTTTTTAACCATCCAATAGGAGTAGAAGAACATGTTCTGGAAACGCCAAGTTCCCATTGCGATCGTGACGGTGGTCGGCTTTATCACGCTGTTTGGATGGTTTATCGATCATCCGGCGATCGAATCTTTTGTGAATGACGATGCCACCCAGTGGTTCGATATTCTGGCCAGTTTTGCCATTTTTCTGGGCGCTCTGAACCTGCTCAAGCTTCAGGGCCAAAAAATCCTGCGTCGGAAAAAGGGCTGGCAGTACAGTGTCCTGGCTGTGCTGGGGTTCCTCTTCGCCATGGTGGCCGGATTTGGCATGCGGGGTGCCTGGACGCTGGAAATTACCGATCCCGGTAGCCAGCCCCAGGCCGTGGCCCGGGTGCTGGCGCCCGAATTGCATAAATCCGTACCGGCCACCTCCGCCATCGTTTCCGTGATCACGCCGGATGCCACCCTGAAACTGGATGAACCCTACTGGACCGAGGGAGGAGCGAAAAAAGTACAACAAGCCCTGGAACAGGCCGGCGCCCAGGCCGTGGTCAAACCGGTCGAATGGGGGAGTCACATCTCCTATCGGGGCAGCATGTTTAACTGGCTGTTCTATAAAATATTTACCCCCCTCAGCGCCACCATGTTTGCCTTGCTGGCTTTCTTCGTGGCTTCAGCCTCTTACCGGGCCTTCCGGATTCGCAACTTCGAAGCCACCCTGCTACTGGTAGGGGGTATCATCATCATGCTGGGCCGGGTACCCGTGGGCAGTAAAATCTCCACCTGGTTCATCATGTATATTCTGATTCTGATCCTGGGTGTGGTTGTCAATCAAACCTACAAGAACCGGACTCTGACATTTGCCTTTGTAGGCGGAGGAATCCTGTTGGTGACGATCGCCGGTTTCCTGACGGGGTGGCCGGTGGATCAGCCCCATGTCTTGTACCTGCCCGTTCTGCAGGATTGGATCTATAACTTCCCGAATGTAGCGGGAGCCCGCGCGATTATGATTGGGATCGGTCTGGGGATCATTTCCACATCGATCCGGTACATCCTGGGAATCGAAAAATCGTATATTGGAGAATAACCATGAGAGCACTGGAAGATTTCATCTTACGCCTGGGAAAACTGGATCGCCGCTGGATTTTCCTGATCATCGCCATTGTGGTGGCTCTGCCCCTGTTTTTCCCCCTGGGCTTACCCATCCGTCCCACGAACGCCACCCAGGTGGCCTACGATGCCATGGATGCCTTGCCGGCCGGATCCAAAGTCCTGGTTTCGTTTGAATACGGACCTTCCACCAAACCCGAAATCCACCCCATGGCGATCGCCGTGCTGCGTCACCTCTTTTCCAAACAGATCAAGGTCTATGTGACCTGTCTCTGGCCGGATGGTCAGTTCATGGCCGAAGAAGCCCTGAATCAGGTAGCCGAAAACGAGTTCCACCTGAAATACGGCGAAGACTACGTCCTGCTCGGCTTTCGTCCCGGGAACGAAGCCGTCGTCAAGGGAGTGGTGAGCAATATCCGGAAAATGTATACCGTCGATGCCCGGGGAACCCTTATCGATGATATTCCCATGATGAAGGGCGTGAACCAATTCTCCGATTTTGATTTTCTGTTCTCGGCCTCCGCTGGATATCCCGGAACGGTGGAATGGGTCCAGTACGCTTCCGATCCTACCGGCGTTCCCATGAGTACCGGTACGACTTCCATCCAGGTGAATGAAGTCATGCCCTATGTCCAGTCGGGGCAGGTGAAGGGAATTCTGGCCGGGATGCCCGGGGCCGCCGAATATGAAGCCCTGATTCATCAGCCGGGCATTGGTACCAGTGGGATGGACGCCCAGTCGATTGCCCATCTGGTGATCGTTCTGTTCATCATTCTGGGGAATATCGGTTTTTATATCGAACGTAAACGTGCCAAAAAATATTAAGACCGGGAGAGGGATATCATGAGTGGTGTAGAAATTTTCGGAGGTTGGGTCGCAGCCTTTTTGACCCTGGCGATCTTTTCCTACCTGTACAAAGACAATCCGTTTTACAAAATCGCCGAGCATATTTTTGTGGGTGTCAGTGCCGGTTACTGGACGTCCATGTTCTTCTGGACGCAGATTCAGCCCAACCTGTTCGGCCGTCTGTGGCCCAAAATGGATCCAGCAACCATGAATAGCGGCTTCATGAAAATCTGGTACGGAATCTATAACGTACTGGGAGCCATTTTCCCGGCCGTATTTCCCGACGGCGGTATCGATAAAGGCCATGGCATGCATCTCATTTATTTGATTCCCTTCATTCTTGGTATCATGATGCTCCTGAGTATTTCTTCCAAGTTGAGCTGGTTTGCCCGGTGGGGCATCGCTTACACGGTGGGAATGGCTGCCGGTCTCCGGGCCTATGGTTTCCTGAATTCCAACGTGATTGGCCAGATCAAGGGCTCGGCTGTGCAATTTCTGGGTGGATTGCCCTTCTTCAATCTCCTGGGAGACAGTATCTTCAACAGTCTCATTATTGTAGTGGGTACCATCAGTGGATTGATTTATTTTTATTTTTCCAAGGAACATACGGGAGCACTGGGAAAAATCGGCCGGTTGGGGATCTATTTCTTAATGATCAGCTTCGGCGCATCCTTTGGTTTCGCAGTCATGGGGCGTATTTCCCTGCTGATCGGCCGGTTCATCGATCTCATTGACTATTCCAAAGCGTCCTACCACCATGCCACGATTTGGATTTTAGTGTTGATGGTAGCCCTGCTGGGGTATTCGGCTTTCAAGGACCGACAGAAACCCACCGCTCCGGAAGCGGAAGTCTGAGCAATCCCAAGCCCTCGTTGATGATGTCCGGTCGCCGGACGGCGCCGACCTGATCCGGGTGTCCTCGTAATCGGTGGACGGCAGCCTTCCGCCTACACCGGATCGTTCCGGTTCGCTTGCAGATTGAAGGTGGTTAACCCGGACACGGATCCCGCTGTCATTCCGGCGGAATCAGGAGGTAGCGTGTATCAGGTCTTTTCACTTCCGGTAAGAGGGGGTCCGGGTCCATCTCAATCTCTGACATTGATACGGGTTAAATCTTCGACGTAAATTTGTCGATATGGCAGAGTTCCGAATTCATTCCGACTTTCAACCCCAGGGCGATCAACCCCAGGCCATCCGGCAACTGGTGGATGGGTTGCAGCGCGGAGTCCGCCACCAGGTACTGCTGGGTGTCACCGGTTCCGGGAAAACGTTTACCATGGCGCAGGTGATCGAAAAGGTCCAACGTCCTACCCTGATTATCTCTCACAACAAAACTTTGGCGGCCCAGCTCTATGGGGAGTTCAAGCAACTCTTTCCCGAAAATGCGGTCGAATTTTTTATCAGCTATTACGATTATTATCAGCCGGAAGCCTACCTGCCCGTGACGGACACCTACATCGAAAAAGATATGTCCGCCAATGAAGAAATCGATAAACTCCGACTCAAGGCCACCAGCTCCCTTCTGGAACGGAAGGACGTGATCGTCGTCAGCTCCGTCTCCTGCATCTATGGTATCGGATCGCCGGCGGAATACAAAGAGCAGGTGATTACTCTCCGTAAAGGCGAGACCATCGATCGGAAAGATTTGTTGCGGCGGCTGGTCAACATTCATTATTTACGCAATGAAACCGTCCTGGAACGCGGCAACTTCCGGGTGCGGGGTGATGTTCTGGAAATTTTTCCGGCCTATGAAGATGTCAGCGTCCGGGTGGAATTGTTCGGTTCCGAAATCGATGATCTCGTCTCCTTCGACCCGTTGACCGGAGAAATTCTGCGTCACATGGATCAATTATCCATTTATCCGGCCAAACATTTCGTGACGGACAAGGCTACCATTGGCCGGGTGGTCATGGAAATCCAGAAAGATTTGGTCATGCGGGTGAAGGAATTGAAGGAAATGGGAAAACTGTTGGAGGCTCAGCGATTGGAACAACGGACAAACTTCGACCTGGAAATGATTCAGGAAATCGGGTATTGTTCGGGCATCGAAAATTATTCCCGCTATTTCTCCGGTCGGAAACCGGGGGAACGCCCCTGGACGCTCATCGATTTTTTTCCGGACAACTTTTTGACCATCATCGATGAATCACATGTCACCTTGCCCCAGATCCGGGGAATGTACAACGGCGACCGCCAACGGAAGGAAACGCTGGTGGAATACGGCTTTCGACTCCCCAGTGCCCTGGACAACCG
>RFIZ01000249.1 GCA_003695105.1 Fidelibacterota bacterium | reverse complement strand
CGGATTCAGCCCCTGATCCTGTCCGGCTATCCGGAGGGCGGGCTCCTGTCCGCCGGTGCACTGGCCGCGGGCCTGGGTCCGGCTGCCGCCGGCAGCATCGTGGAACCCAAGCTGGACCGGGCTCTGAAGCGGCTCATGACCGCCGTGACCCCCGAAAAACCGGGATTGATCTTCGGCAGTCACTACATCGCCGAACCCGTGTACCGGTTCTGTCAGAAATCTTTTGACAATGGAAGGATTTAGTGTAATTTAGTCCTCAGTTATTGGCTGCCGCGCGAAGATTTATTTCTTTTTTTTAGGACATTTCCCCAATCTGCGAATCAGAAGGAACCCACTCGATGGATTTAAAGGAACTGCAAGCTCTGAACATCAAGGCGCTGACGCAAATTGCTCGCGATCTGGAGATCCAGGGCTTTTCCGGACTCAACAAACAGGAACTGATCGTCAAGATCCTTCAGGGTCAGGCGGACAAAAACGGAGCCCTCTATGCCGAAGGGGTCCTGGAGGTGCTCTCCGACGGGTACGGCTTTTTACGGAGCCCCGATTTCAACTACATGCCGGGACCCGATGACATCTATGTCAGTCCTTCCCAGATCAAGCGTTTCGGTCTGCGCACGGGCCATTTGATCACCGGGCAGATTCGCCCGCCCAAGGCGAAGGAACGGTTCTATGCCCTGCTGAAACTGGACATGGTCAACGGCCGGCCGCCGGAAGAAATCCGCAACAGCATTCTGTTCGACAATTTCACTCCCACCTTTCCCAAGGAAAAGTTCAACCTGGAAACCGACCCCAAAAACCTGTCCATGCGCATCATGGATCTGGTGGCCCCCATCGGAAAGGGTCAGCGGGGCCTGATCGTGGCCCAGCCCAAGACGGGGAAAACGGTGCTGCTGCAACAACTGGCCAACGCCATCCGCACCAACCATCCCGACACCCGGATGTTGATCCTGCTCATCGACGAGCGCCCGGAAGAGGTGACCGATTTCAAACAAAATGTGGACGCGGAAGTGGTCAGTTCCACCTTTGATGAAGCGCCGGAACGGCACGTGACGGTGGCCGACATGGTCCTGCAGAAAGCCCGGCGCATGGTGGAATTCGGTGAAGACGTGGTGATATTATTAGACAGCATCACCCGCCTGGCCCGGGCCCACAACGCCGTCATTCCCCATAGCGGCAAAATCCTCTCGGGTGGTGTGGACAGCAACGCGCTCAAAAAACCGAAACAATTCTTCGGCGCCGCCCGTAACACCCTGGAGGGCGGCAGCCTGTCCATCATTGCCACCGCCCTGGTGGACACAGGCAGCCGCATGGATGACGTGATTTTCGAAGAATTCAAGGGCACCGGCAACATGGAGCTGGTTCTGGATCGGCGCCTGTCGGATCGCCGGATCTTCCCCTCCTTCGATCTGGTCCGCTCCGGAACCCGCCGGGAAGAATTGCTGCTCTCGAAAAAAGTATTGAGCCGTATGTGGATCTTGCGGAAATTGCTCAACGAAATGAACACCATTGAGGGGATGGAGTTTATGCGGGACAAAATCATGCGGACCAAGAACAACGAAGAATTTCTGGACACCATGAGCCAATAAGAGTAACTTTCCATGGTGTAACGTGCTGCTAACATAAACTGTAGGTGAGGTGTAATGATGGAACACGAAAACGAAAGTATGCAGACCTACCCTCCGGTGCGTTCGGTCACCGTCCGGGTCATCACCGATAAACCGGTCAAAAAGACCCCGTACCAGGTGAAAGGGGTGCTGATGCGTCTGTTTCCGGAAGAGGAAATCGTGCCCATGCTGGACGGACGCTACCGGGATCGCTTTCTCTACCCCCGAGTGCAGGTCAAAATTCTGAATGAACAAATCTACATGGTGGGCATCGGCGAAGGAGTGGACGCCATCCTGGCCATCGCCAAGCAGATGGAAATCCTGGATTTCGGCAATATCACCTTCCAGGTGTTGGATGTGGACATCGAAGAACACGATGACCGCCTCCGGCCCACCAACCGCCTGATCCGCTACCGATTCATCACCCCCTGGGTCGCCCTCAACCAGATGACCGGCAGCCGCTACCGGTTTTTGAACAACCCGGAACGGGTGAGTTTCCTGAACCGGTTGCTGGGGCAAAACATCGTCTTCATCGCCCGGGAAATGGGCATGGAATTGACCGAAAAGGTCTATACCAAAGTGTCCCTATCGTCGCTCTTCCCCAAACCGGTGGATGAAAACGCCTGGGGTGCCTTTTTCGGAGAATTCCGCACCAATTTCATCCTGCCCAATTACCTGGGCGTGGGCAACGGCATCACCCGGGGTTACGGCGCCATCTACGGCCTGTTCAACCCCGAAATGTTCACCTTCGACGAATCCGATCTGAAAGAAGGCGCCCAGGAGGAAACGGCGGAAGAACTGCCGCCGAAAGTGGACGAAGCGCCTGAAGGCCTGGAGGCAATCGACGCCGACGAGGTCCCCAAGCCCCGCCGGGAAGTCCATCCCCAGGGTCCCCGCCGGCCCCGCCGCAACGTGCGGCGCCGGGGTGGCTTCCGGAGGTCCCGGGCCCCCTTTGGTCCCCCGGCGGAAGGCCGCAGCCGGTTCAATAAAGAGG